>JALYYH010000062.1 GCA_030946665.1 Gemmatimonadota bacterium | reverse complement strand
GATGTTCGCCTGGTGATGGCTCCGGAGGGAGACATCGCGTTCTTCGGAGGCGACCCGGACAACTTCACCTACCCGCGGTACGATCTCGACCTGACGCTGCTTCGTGTCTATGAGAACAACCAGCCCTTCGCCCCAACGGACTTCCTCAAATGGAGCGCCGCTGGCGCAGTCGAGAACGAGCTTGTGTTCGTCGTGGGAAATCCCGGGTCTACTGGACGTCTGAACACCATCTCGCAGATGCAGTTCCTTCGCGATGTTGGATATCCCGCCTCACTCGCTACCTACAAACGGGCGCTCGCGATCTATGCCGAGCTTGCGCGGACAGACACGTCGGCTGCGCGTCGTTATCAGAACGACGTGTTCGGCGTGGCCAATTCCCAGAAGGCCGTGACCGGATACAGAGCTGGATTGCTGGACACCCTGAGCATGGCGAAGAAACTCGCGTTCGAGCGCGAGCTACGCGCGCGCATCGCCGCCGATCCCTAGCTGCAGACACAGTACGGCCGGACGTGGGATGCGATCACTGCCGCTCAGCGTGAGCTGGCGACCTTCAATCCACAGCTTCGCTACCAGGGCTTTGGAGGAAACTCGAGGCTGCTGACGATGGCGGCTCAACTCGTGCGAATCGCAAGCGAGTCCGGGAAGCCAGACTCGGCGCGTCTCGCACCCTATCGTGGAACCGGAATCAACACCATGACCGCGCAGCTCTCGCAGCCGGTCCCGGTGGACACGGCGTTCGAGAGGCTGGCGATCGCCGCACAGTTCCGCGCGGCTCAGGGCGAGCTCGGACCGAACGATCCATTCGTGAGGCTGGCGCTGGCGGGGCGCACCCCTGAAGCCGCGGCCGCGGCGCTGGTCCGTGGTACGCGACTCGGCGATCAGGCATTCCGGACATCCCTGCTGCAAGGAGGGGCACCAGCCGTTGCCGCATCGACGGATCCGATGATCGCGCTGGCCCGCGACATAGATCCGTTGAACCGCGTCGTCACCGCGAGGGCAAACGCGCTCAACGCGATAATCGCGACCAACAGTGAAAAGATCGGACAGGCCCTTTTCGCCGCGTATGGTACCGCGCTTCCACCCGACGCGACATTCACGCTTCGCATCAGCGACGGCGTGGTAAAGTCGTTCCCCTCGAATGGGACGATCGCTCCCTACAAAACGACTTTCTACGGCTTGTACGAGCGCTCAGCCTCGTTCGACGACAGGGATCCGTTCAAGCTTCCGAAGCGTTGGGTTGAGCGGAAGGGAAATCTGGACCTGACTACTCCCTACAACTTCGTGTCGACGAACGACATCATCGGCGGGAATTCCGGGAGCCCGGTAATCAACCGCAACGCCGAAGTTGTCGGGCTGGTGTTCGATTCGAACATCGAGGGGATCTCGAATCGATTCATTTTCTCGAGCGATATCGGCCGCACGGTCAGCGTCCATTCGCGGGGCATTACGGAGGCGTTGCGCAAGATGTACGACGGCTCGCGGATAGCTGACGAGCTGCAGGGCCGATAGACGTTCCTGGCGCCCCGATCCATTTTTGAGATCGGTGCGCCGGTCAGTCGGGAGGGGGTCCTCTTCGGCGCTACGCTCGCCGAAAGAGGATAGCCCGGATTCGAGATACAGCGCAGGGGCCGCTCGTTGCCAGGTGGATTCGTCGTGTCGAACCGGATGATGGCCTGCAGTCTGGCGATGGTCTCTGTGGCCACGGCGTTTCCACTCAGGACTCAAGCAGCGCCTCGATCTTCCTGATCAATGGCTGAAAGGTGAGAGAGCCACCGCCTGCTCGCGTCGAGATTTCCTCCGCCGTCTCTCTCTGGCCACGAGAGAACAGCTCGCTGACCATCCATGGTCCGGCGGTTGGATTCCGAAACCAGTCGTTATCGAAGCGCGTCGTGAGCTTCTCGTTGAGCACGGATTGCAGCTGCCACGCCCGGAGGTATCTGGCTGAATAGAATCTCGGGTCGACGTCCACGAACGCATCGGCGGGATCGTATTCGAAGCCGGTCGCGTTGCTCAGAAGCGAGACGTACAGATCCGGAAGCTGCTCCCAGGACACCTCTCCGCCATAGAGTGCCCGCTCGTACAGGAATTTCGCGGAGTACCGACGCAGGAAGTGCAGCTCCTCGAATCCGGTGGTGCGGAGAAACGCCGCCACCCTGTTCGTTCCGAGCTGCGAATACCGAAGCAGCCATCCTCTCTCCTGCATCCGATGATCGAGCAGCATCGCGTACGATTCCGTCACGGAGTTGTCGCCGAGCCACCTGAACTCGAACGGGTAGTCGTTGCTCGCGTACGCGAAGTGGAGCGCGTGTCCGAGCTCGTGGAGAAAGGTGTTGTAATCGCTCTGGCCGCCGTGGGGGCGGAGCACCAGGTACACCTCCTCGGGAACACGCACGGGCGAGCAGAACGCGCGCGCTCGTTTTCCCTCCCGATCCCCTACGTCGAATATGATCCGGCCATTTGCCGTGGCATTCATCCCCATCTCCGAGACGTTCCGGCGAATCACGGACTCCATCTGGTTTCCGGGAAAAGCGTCGTCGAATTCGGAAGCTCTGAAAAGGGCGAGCGCATCGGAGCGCTTTGCCTGCGACGGCCTGATGCCGAGCGACTTCTTCAGAGCCTGCGGAAGAGTGTCGTCCCACATCGACTGGGTATCGCGGAGAAAACTCTCGCAGCTCTCCGCGAGTGTGGCTAGCGAGATACCGGTCACTGCCTCGAAAGAGCTGTTGTAATCGCCCGCGACGCCGAGCGACTCGATGTACTCCTTCTCCCGCTGCAGCCGCTCACGACGAAGTGGCGCGTGCTCCTTCGCGACGAGCTCAGCCCGCGCGGCGTCGAGGGCGAGGCGCAGCTTCCGGTCGCGGGTGTTCGCGATCTCTATGGGCGCCGCGTGGTACTGAATGACGCGTCCATCAGGCGACTGAATGAGGGCGGAGTTCTCCCATTCGATCTCGCGCTCGTCGAGTGGTGCCAATGGTTTCGACGCCTGAGACTCGATCTCCCACTCCAGCAGCCATTGCGCCGATCTCTTGTCGTCGCTGTCGTCGGGAGCGGACCTGAACATCTCCAGCGTCAGCTCGAGGGCATCCGTTCCCAGAATTGCCTCATACCGCTCGTAAATGGGCTGGAACTCCGCCGTACTTTTGTGGCCGGCCATCGCGAGGTATCCCTCGCGCGAGATCGCTTCCATGAACGCCTGACCTTCAGCTCGCAGGCGCTGAAGGGACAGTGCGCTCACGACGTGAGCTTCGCGCTCAGGTAGTGCTTGAGCCGGGTCGCATCGACGCGCTCTTGCTTGAGGGTGTCGCGGTCCCTCACGGTCACCGTACCGTTGGTCAGCGACTCACCGTCGATCGTGATGCCGAATGGAGTGCCGATTTCATCCTGCCGGCGATAGCGGCGCCCGATCGCTCCACTGTCGTCGTAGAAAATCGGGAACGACGCCCGAAGCTCGTCGGCGACCCGGTGCGCCATCTCCGGCATACCGTCCTTCTTCACCAGAGGAAACACACCCGCCTTGATCGGCGCGATCGCCGGGTCCAATCCCAGGACCGTTCGGCCTTCCGATTCCCCTTCGACTGATTCCTCGCGATAGCCGTTCACCAGGACGGCGAGAGTCGTCCTGTCGGCGCCCACAGAGGTCTCGACCACGAATGGCAGGAACCGCTTGTTGTTCGGCTGATCGAAGTACTCGAGCTTCTTGCCCGAGAACTGCTGGTGCTGCGACAGGTCGAAGTCGCCGCGATTGTGGACGCCCTCGATCTCCTGAAAGCCCAGCGTGCCGCCAAAGTCGAACTGAATGTCAAATGCGGCGCGGGCATAGTGCGCCAGCTCCTCTTTCATGTGCTCGTGGAACTGGAGCCTGCTCTCGGCGAGACCGAGGCTTCGATGCCAATCCATGCGCTGCTGCTTCCAGTACTCGAACCACTTCATGTCGGTGCCAGGCTCGACAAAAAACTGCATCTCCATCTGCTCGAACTCACGCGTGCGAAAAATGAAGTTGC
>JALYYH010000008.1 GCA_030946665.1 Gemmatimonadota bacterium | reverse complement strand
TGGCTTCAGAACTTGGGTATCGAAGGCCGGTCCCCGCGTCCCGTCGTGTCTCGCCCGCGCCTTTCGGCCAGCTCCTTCCGCGCGGCCGCGCGCATCGCGTCGAACTTCACCTGCTGGTCAGGGTTGAGCAGCCGCTTGATCTGCGCATGGGTACTGTCGCCGACGACGTGCGCCAGGATTGCGATAGAATCGAGTTGCGGCTTGAGCGGCTTGTAGAGGGCGACGATCTGACGGTGCTTTTGCTCAAGCAGCGAATCAACCGACCTCCGCTGCTGTGACGTGAGGCTGAGCTCTTCTCCTAGGCGCTGCCGGTAGGCCTGCGGGCCGCGCATATCGCGCCCGTGTCCGCCGCGAATTGCCCGGTCGGCAGAAAACCCCAGCGCTCCGCCGGCGATAAAGGCACCGAGCAGGAACATGAGCGCGTAACCCTTGCTTCTGTCCATCTCCATCCTCAATGCGACATGACGTAGCGGAATGTCGCTTCACGCTGCGATGATCTATCACGCGGAGCAGTCACGACCTGTACCGCTCCCGGCAGCACATCGGTAGCAACCGACTCTGTGACTGCATCATAACTGGTGCGCAGCTCTTCGTCGTTCTGCCGCGACCAGAGCATCCCCGCGGCTGCGAAAAGCAGAGCGGCGGCGGCAAGGCCTGGTGCAGCCCAGCCGGCTAGATCTGACCACCAGTTGACGGGGATCCGAACCACAGGGGGACGCTGCTCGCCAATGAACGCCATGATGCGACCCTCGAGGGCGTCCCAATACGCGCCGTCGGCGGGCGGTGCGTACGCATCGCGGAGAACCTCCGTGATCTTCGCATCGGCTTCACCGTCAAGTCGCAAATCGGTGCGATCTTTCATGCTATGTTCTACCCCTCAAGTTCCCGAGGAGCCCTCGGAGCTTCTGTCTCGCGTGGTGCAAATCCGACCGGGCCGTTCCGCCCGGTATGCCCAACATCTCGCCGATCTCGGCGTGAGTAAAGCCTTCCACATCATGCAACACAATCACGGAGCGCGCACGCGGCCCAAGCTGCGTCAACGCCGCTTCCAGTCGTTCCTTGAGCTCCCCCCCTTCTGCGGGATCGCGAAACGGGGTCGAAATCGACTCCGAAAGCTCCTCAGTTGAACGAACCTTCTTGCGCCGGGCCAGATCGAGCGCCGCATTTGCGACAATTCGATTCAGCCATGCGCCGAACGCCTGCCCCGGGTCAAATCGGTCGAGGGCCTGGTAGGCGCGCAGAAATCCGTCCTGAACCGCGTCCTCGGCGTCCTCATGAGTCATGACGATCGACCGGGCCACTATGTATGCCCGGCGCTGGTGCAGACGCACGAGTCCAGCGAAGCCACGCTCGTCACCCTTACGGGCCCGACTTACGAGCTCTCTTTCCTCATCAGAAATACGCAGGGGTACGGTCAATTGTTGGGACACTAATGCACCGGACCCATCGAACCGCGCGCACGACCCGTCCGGAACAGTAGCAGCAATGGCAACGCGCAGACGAGCACCAGCCCGCTATAGAGATAGATCCTGGAGAAGGCGAGCATGCTGGACTGCACCGTAACCTGCCGGTCGAGTATGGCGAGGGCCTGTTGCTGCGCCGTCAGCGGATTGATTCCACGCGATATCAGTCCACGCGTGATCAGCGAAAGTCTGCTCAGGGTCTCGGGGTCGCTCGCTCCCACGTGCTCGGTAAGCACCGCTTTCTCACTCGCCATGAAGCGCGCGAGCAAAGTCGCCATCACGGCTATTCCGAGCGACCCACCGAGCTGACGCATCAGATTGAACATGCCCGTGCCTTGCGCGAGGTCTTTCACCTTGAGGTCGGCCATGGTCGCATTGGTGAGGGGCACGAAGATCAGTCCGAGTCCGACGCCTCGCAGTATCAACGGCCAGAACAGGTCCTGCTGTCCGCTCGCCGACGTCAGATGCGACATCTTGAGCATCGACCAGAAGAAAAGGAACGCGCCCGCCACTACCGTATAGCGCGCGTCCAGTCGCATGGCGTTTCTTCCCACGACCGCCATCGTCACTGCGGACGCGATAGCTCCCGGGAGGATGATCTTTCCCGTTTGCCACGCCGTCATTTGCAGCAGCTGCTGCAGAAACACGGGCAGGATGAACACCGATCCATAGAGCGCGAAGCCAAGCAGTAGTCCAAGGCTCACCCCGGCGGTCAGCTGCCTGCTTTTGAGAATCCGGAAGTTGATGACGGGCTCGTCGGTCGTGAGCTCGTGCCAGATCAACGCGATTCCCGAGAAGAGCGCCGTGAAGCCGAGGAGAGTGACGAAGCGCGAATCCCACCAGTCGTAGCGCTCGCCGCGCTCGAGCATCCACTGCAGCGAGCCGACGCACAGCGTCAACAGAATTATCCCGAGATAGTCGATCTTGTCGGCGCGCTCCTGGTGCGCGGCGTCGTGCACGTAGGTGACGGTCAGCATCGCCGCGATGAGTCCGAGCGGGACGTTGATGTAGAAGATCCACGGCCACGAATAGTTGTCGGTGATCCACCCGCCCAATGTAGGACCGAGAGTAGGACCGACCATCACGCCGACGCCGAAGATGGCCATTCCGGTTCCGGCTTCTTCTGGCGGGAACGATTCGTAGAGCGTCGCCTGTGCGGTGGAGAGCAGGGCGCCTCCACCGATGCCCTGAATCACGCGCCAGAAGATCAGCCCGAGCAGGGTGTGAGACGAGCCGCAGAAGAACGATGCGAGGGTGAAGAGGAGAATCGAGCCCGTGAAGTAGCGCCTTCTGCCGAAGTAGGCCGACAGCCACCCCGACATCGGAATGACGATGACATTGGCGATGATGTACGAGGTCGACACCCACGCGATCTCGTCGAGCGTCGCGCCGAGATTTCCCATCATGTGCGGAATCGCGACGTTCACGATGGACGTGTCGATCAGCTCCAGCATCGCCGCCATCGTGACCGTGAAGGCGATGATGTACTTGTGGGCGTAGCGGTCCTCGGAGGATTGGGCCATCCTCGAGGGCCGTAGCGCGGCGGTGCTCACCGGTTGGAGGTGTCGACGTGCACGTTCGCCGAGAGACCCGGCCGCAGGGGATGATTACCCGAGCAAGGCCTGGTGACCGCGATGCGCACTGGAACGCGCTGCACCACCTTGGTGAAGTTTCCGGTGGCGTTGTCGGGCGGAAGAAGCGCGAACTTCGCTCCGGTCGCGCCGCTCACGCTGGCAACTTTTCCTGCGCCGACACAGCCGCCGTAGGCATCGACCTCGAACTCGACGGGCTGACCCGGACGAATCGTGGCAAGCTGTGTTTCCTTGAAGTTCGCCGTGACCCAGACGCCGGTATCAGCAACGACGCTGAGAAGCGGCTGACCGGGCGCGACGAGCTGTCCCACCTCGACCTGCTTTCTCGACACTTCGCCAGATGCGGGCGCGGTGATACGGGTGTAGTCGAGCTGCAGTTGCGCGTTCTCGGCGGACGCGCGCGCCGCCATCGTCCGGGCGCTCGCGACACGCACACCAGCTTCCGCGGTGTTGACCGTTCCACCCGCGGCGGCCGCCTGACGCTGCGCGGCGAGGAGATTCGCGTGGGCTACCGCGGCTGTCGCCTGTGCGGCGTCCAGCTGCTGCTTGGAAATGATGAGTTTGGAGGCGAGCTCCTTGGCCCGCGCGAGATCGGCGTCGGCCTTGTCGGCATTGGCTTTCGCTGCCCCGATCTGCGCGTCGAGAGTCGCGCGCTGCCCCGCCGCGCTCTGAACCTGTGACTGCGCCTGGCCCGAGCCGCCGCTCGTGGCCTCAGCCGCGGCGAGATCCGCCTGCGCCTGCTGGTATCTGACGCGATAATCGGCGTCGTCGAGCTGAACCAGCAGTTGACCGGCTTTCACGTGATCGTTCTCGCTGACGCTAACCGTCTTCACGTATCCGCCTACCTTGGCTAGCACCGGCACGATGTGTCCATCGACCTGGGCGTTGTCGGTCGACTGGTGCGTGCGCCCGTAACTCCATTTCTGGAAACCCCAGAAGAGAAGTCCGAGCCCGACCAGGATCGCGATCGGCAGGACGATTCTCTTTTTTGTCGACGGCTTCTCCGGCTCGGCCCCGGCCGATCTGCCGTTGCGCGAGGTTGTCGGGGCCGGAGCGGAAGTGCTGGATTCTATTGCGCTTGCCATAGTCTTTCCCTGTGTTGCGGCTGGTCTGAATGAAGTTTAGTAACAGTAGTTTCGATTATCTCAGTGTGGTGACGCTGCCGGTCGCGCGTGCGAGTGACACCCGCGCCAACTGGTACGCAGTTTCTGCATCGTTCACGAGCGTCCGTGACGCCGTCAAGGCGAGCGAGGCGTTCACGACGTCGGCGTTTCCCGCTACGCCGGCGTTGAAGCGATCCCGGGCCTGAATGACCTCCTGCTCGGCGAGGCGAAGGCGCTCGCTGGCGGCGTCGAGCTGGTCACGCGCCGCCGCCAGATCCAGCACTGCACCCCGGACATCGGCCTGTGCCTGCTGCTCGATGTCGCGCTGGCGGATCTCGGCTTCTTTTATGACTGATTGCTGCTCCTGAGCTCGCGCCTCGCGGCGGAACCCGTCGAATATCGGGAGGCTGACTTGAAGCCCCCAGGTGTAAGTGTTGAGTAGCCGCCCGCCGTTTTTCCCGATGGCGCCATCGTCGGCGACGAGCCCCAACGTCGGCAAACGCTCCGCCTTGATTGCCGACAAGCCTTGGCGCGCTGCGCGGACGCGCTCTTCTTCGGCGAGAATGTCCGGACGAGCGCGAAGTGCCTGCGCCACCAGCGCTGCTTCATCCGGAATGGGCTCGGTACCAGCCGCGGCGGTGGAGAGTGAATCGGTAAGCACGATATCGGTTCCTACGGGCAGGGAGAGCGCCCGCAGAAGGTCGAGTCGGGAATGGTCGCGCGCGTTCCGCGACGCGATCAGACTCGCGCGCGTGGCGGCGACCTGTGCTCGCGCCCGTGTGACGTCGAGGCCGACGCCAGTTCCAGCCTGGAGCTGGGCCTGGGCAATGCCAAGAAGCTCGGTAGCGAGCTGAGTATCAGCCTGGCGAGCGCGGAGGTCAGCGTCCGCGCGCATCGCCCTGACGTATGCTGTGCTAGCCACTGTGGCGGCCTGTTCGGCGGTTGCCTGAGCGTCGGCGCTGGACGAGCGCGCGGCAGCCTGCGCTGACCGCACGCGACCGAGTGCGCCAAAATCGAGAAGGCTCTGCTGGACCCTGCCACGGATATCGAGCGTGTTGATCGGACCTTCCACCTGTCCCATGGGATCGAATATCGGCTTCTGGCCGGCCGGAGTGGGGAAGTCGATGCCGAGGGTAGACGTGTTGAAAGTTCGACCCGCTTCCTGGACATAGCTGCTGACAGTGGGCAGGAGATCTGCTCGACGCTGGCGAACCCGAGCCTGCGCCTCATCAGCGCGCAGTCTCGCGCCCTGTGACAAAGCGCCGTGCTGGGCGGCGAGCCGCGCGGCATCACCAAGGGAAAGCGGGAGGACGGTCGGCTGCTGGGCGTCGAGTCCCGGAGAGACGATTGCGATCATGACGGCCGCTCTCAGGAAACGAGCGCGAACGGTAGTGGAGAGTTCAGTCATTGATGAAGGGGATGAACGAAACTGCGTCGCGCGGCGCGCCATCGGCCTGGGCAAATGCGCCTTCCGACGGAGCGATTGAGTGGAGATAGAACTGCGCCAGCTCTCGGAAAACTTCATCGTCTGTCTTGTGGGCAAGAAGTGGAACGCCGGTGTGCTCGTCGCGCCAGATGCCGTTCATTACGGTGAGAGCGACCATCATCCGGGCGGCAAGCATGGGATCGATCTCGCGGAATTCTCCCGCTTCGATTCCGCGGCGGATGATTCCGGCGATGAGATTTTGCCCGCGAGCAACGACCTCGTGCGCGTAGAATTTCGCGAGGTCGGGGAACTGGTGCAGCTCACCGAGGACGAGGCGATAGATGGTGATGAACACCGGCGAGCGGACGAACACCCAATAGCCTCTCATGAATGCGAGAAGCTGGGTAGTGGGCGTGCCTTGAACGTTGGCCTGCTCGGCTCTTTCGATCGCGGCGACAGCCGTCTGCCGGATCATTTCGCGAAAGAGTTCTTCCTTGTTCGGGAAGTAGAGGTAGATGGTGCCCTTGGAGACTCCGGCGCGTTCCGCGATATCCTGGAGTCGGGCGTTGGCCAGTCCGCATTCCCCGAACACTTCGAGGGCGGCCTTGATGATCTGCTCTGGCCTGTCTTCGGGGCACCTACGCCATTTTGGTGCAGCTGACTTGGTTCGGGACATGTCGTCGACAGGGTAGTAACTGACCGGTCAGTAATATACTCTGTCCCAGCTTTGGCGTCAATGGCCAACGCCCTGCGACCCTACTTGTGCGCTTCCGCCGCCTCTTTGTCCCGATAGTGCGCGTTGGTCATCATCACTATCGAGGTGAGAACGAGGAACAAGGTGACCGCGCCGAGGACGAGCCCGGTCAGCGCGGCGCTGAGATCAGTCTTCTTTTTCGTAGCCATGCTATTTGCCCCCCGCCTCGCTCGCGACTCTCATCTTCGCCACGGTGTCGTTCTGGCCAATCTTGGGAACCACCTCGATCCCGTCGACAACTTTGCCAAAAACCGTGTGCACGCCGTTGAGGTGCTTGGTGTTCTGCTCGTTCAATACGATGAAGAACTGGCTGCCACCGGTGTCCTTCCCTGCGTGCGCCATCGAGAGTGCCCCAAGCTGGTGGGTGTGCGGGTTCCCCTGCGTCTCGCACTTGATCTTGTAGCCGGGCCCGCCAGTTCCAACGGGCCCTTTAGCGTGCTCGCCGCCCTTCGAGTACGGATCGCCGCCCTGGACGACGAAATCCTTGATGACGCGGTGGAACTTCGTTCCGTCGTAGAAGCCGGAATTGGCGAGCTTCTCGAAATTCTCGACCGTCTTCGGCGCCTCCTTGTCGTACAGCTCGGCGCGCATGGTGCCGCGATTGGTTTCTATGGTTGCGAACTTGGGCATTTGCAGAGTGATGGTGTTTAGTGATCGAGACGCGGGGAATTTAATCGAAGATCGTGCTCGAGGGGCAGATCTCGTTCAGGGTGCATATCTCGCACTTCGGCAGTCTCGCATCGCAAACGCGACGGCCGTGGAAGATCAGTACGTGCGCGAGCATAGCCCATTCCTCCTGCGGGAAGAGCGGCATCAGCTCCCGCTCGACCTTCACCGGATCCGTCTGCCGGGTCAATCCCAGTCGAGCGCTCAATCGACCGACATGGGTGTCGACGACGACGCCCTCGTTCCGCTGGAACGCGTTGCCGAGGATGACGTTGGCGGTCTTGCGACCGACGCCGGGAAGCTGGACGAGGGCCGCCATTGAATCCGGCACTTCGCCATTGTGGTGCGCGACGAGAGCTTTTCCGAGAGCGATCAGGCTCTTCGCCTTGTTACGGAAGAACCCGGTGCTCTTGATGACCTCCTCGAGCTCTTCCTGCTGCGCGTCGGCAAGTAGTTGCGCAGTCGGATAAGTCCTGAACAGGATCGGCGTCACCATGTTGACGCGCTTGTCCGTGCATTGAGCGCTCAGGATCGTCGCCATCAGGAGCTGGAGCGGGGTCTCGTGATCCAACTCGCAGTGAGCATCCGGATGCGCGCGCTTGAGTCGGGCAAAGACTTCGATGGCATGCGGACCCATCGCTCTCTTCGTGATCCGCGGGGGTTTCGTCTTCCTGGCCTTCGCGGTTGTACCCTTCCTCATTTGCCGCCGCGCCTCTTTTGCGCAAAGGCGATGACGTCCTTTGCGCTGCCCGCGTTGAGAATTTCGCCCGCTTCGAGCCAGGCCTTCCGCGCCATTCCGATTCCAAAGTGGACGTTGTCGAGTGCGCGCGTCGAGTGCGCGTCGGGGCCGATCTCTATCGTGGCGCCCAGCTCCTTCGCCTGGCGGCAGTAGCGCCAGTCGAGATCGAGGCGATGCGGATCGGCGTTGAGCTCCACCGCCACCCCCACCTCAGCCGCCTTGTCCAGCACCGCCTCCACGTTGATCGCGTACGGTTCGCGCGACAGCAGCAGTCTCCCCGTCGGATGCGCGAGGATCGTCAGGTGTGGGTCGTCCATCGCGGTGAGCACTCGCTTCGTCATCGCATCTCCATCCATGCTGAAACGCGAATGGATGGAGCCGATCACGTAGTCGAAACGGTCCAGCGTTTCCGCATCGTAGTCCAGCCTTCCATCGGCCAGAATGTCCGCCTCGATTCCCTTCAGAATTCTGAAATCTTTGATTTCCGCATTGAGGCGGTCGATCTCGTCGTGCTGGCGGGCGAGCTTGTCACGCTTGAGTCCGCCGGCGTAGAACGCCGATTCGGAGTGGTCGGAGATTCCGAGATAGCTCCAGCCGCGCTCCTTTGCCGCGATCGCCATCTCCTCGATCGTCGCGGTGCCGTCGGAATAGTCCGAGTGGCAATGCAACACGCCTCGCAGATCCTCGAAGACGACCAGGTCGGGGAGCTCCTGTCGGGCGGCGGCTTCGACTTCTCCCATGCCCTCGCGCAGCTCGGGCGGGATCGGCGCCAGGTGAAGTGCGGCGAAGAGCTCCTCCTCGCTCGCGATCGGAACCCGCTTGCCCTCCTTCTTTACGAGCCAGTTGCCCTTGATCTGGAATCCCTTCTTCTCCGCCAGCACCGTCATCTCTTCGACGTGTGCGGTGCTGCCGGTGGCGCGCCAGAGCGCCATCGGATAATCCTGAGTGTTCACGCAGTACACGTCGAGATTCGTTCCGTCCACGAAGCGGATTCTCGCCGAACCGGGCTCTTGATCAGTTTTTGCCTGGCTCACTCCCGGAGCGCGCGAAAAAGAGTCTGCGACGTCCTCAGGATCCTTCGAGCACTCGGCGACGATGTCGATGTCGGCTACGACCTCATTGTGTCGCCGGATCGAGCCTGCGACGTCGGCTCGCGTTACGTCAGGATGCTTCTCGACATTGGCCAGAATCTGGTGCGCTTCGAGCGCGGCGGCCGGGAACCGTTCCAGATGCGCGGTACGCCGGGATATCTCTATTCCCTTCAGAATTTTCTCGGCGGTCTTCGTACCGAACTTGGGGAGAGCCGCGAGCTCTCCGTTCTGGGCGACGCGCTCGAGATCCTCCACTGTTTGAACGCCGAGGGCATCGTGAATGACCTGAATCTTGGCGACGCCGAGACCGGGTATCCGCATGAGATCGAGCAGGCCTTCCGGCATTCCTTCGCGCAGGCGATTCAGGTACGCTGACTCGCCGGTCTCGACCAGCTCGCGAATCACGGACAATGTGGCTGGTCCGATCCCCGGCGCGTCAGCCAGCTCCCCCGAATTCAGGAACGGCGCCAGATCGTCGGTGTCCAGCGAGATGAGCGATCTCGCCGCGCCGGCATACGCCCGCGCCTTGAATCGCTGATCGCCCTTTGCTTCGAGGAGTGCGCCGATCTGCGACAGAACGTGCGCGGCCGTGCGGGAATCCATGCCCTCAATATAGGAGGGCTGTCGGTGCCGACCGGTGGCGGGTGTTCGACCGGTCGCCTTTCGTAAGTAGAGCTGCCGGAGGTCGGCTGCCCTGCTATGCGCCTTCTTCTATCCCGGCGTGGAAGGGAAGCGTTTTCACGATCTCTTCGATCTGCTTCTGAATGAGCTCGAGCTCCTGACTTGCGCCCTCGGAGTCGAGCATCCCGTGTCGCATCGTCACCGCGACGCGATTCATGTACTTGATCTTGGTGATGATCTCCT
>JALYYH010000003.1 GCA_030946665.1 Gemmatimonadota bacterium | reverse complement strand
TCGAGCGGATTCTACCGGGCATCGACGGAATCGGGTTCTACTATCTGACCGATGCCGACGTCGTCCGCCACCGGCTGGTGCGGGAAATCATCAAGGCGTACGCAGAGGATTCGGGCGTCTGATCGATTCGCTGCGGTCTGAGGAGTGAGGTCTCGGCCGCGCGGCCTGGCGATCGACGTGTCCTCGAGCGTGCGACGTCTCTTGATCTCCAGAGCGCGCGTCAAGGACGCCGCGGCGGCGGCGCTCAGGGCGGAACGCGTGCCGGACGCAATGCTGTCAATAACATTCGTCGGCCGCGCTGCAATGTCAGAGTTGAATCGACGTTACATGGGACACCGCGGTCCTACCGATGTAATCTCATTTGGCCTCGGGCGGCAGGGCCGTCGCGGGCCCGTTGTCGGCGACATTTACATCTGCACCGAGATCGCGCGCGCAAACGCGAAGCGGCAGGGCGTGTCTTCTCAGGAAGAGCTGCTCCGGTTGGTAGTGCACGGGACCTTGCATACTCTGGGATACGATCATCCGGGCGGCGCAACACGGATGGATTCCTCAATGTGGCGCAAGCAGGAGAGGATCCTCGCCCGTGTCGTCTGACCGCGTGATCGAGGAGTTCAACGCCGGGAAGCCGGCGGCATTGGCGCGCGTCGTCAGCATTGTCGAGAACCACCGCGATGGATTCGAAGCAATCCTCGGCTCACTTCATTCACGAACCGGCAGAGCGCGACGCATCGGCCTGACTGGACCGCCCGGAGCGGGAAAGAGCACGATCACCGCGCTGCTCGTTAAGAGCTTTCGCGACGCCCGTCTGAAGGTCGGAGTGATCGCTGTCGATCCAACATCTCCGTTCACCGGCGGAGCACTGTTGGGAGATCGCGTCCGGATGGAGAATGTGGCGCTCGATCCCGGAGTCTTCATACGCTCGATGGCTACCAGGGGCTCACTCGGCGGGCTCGCCGCTGCCACGCGCGAAGTCGCGGATGTACTCGATGCGTTCGGGTTCGACCGGTTAGTGATCGAAACCGTGGGTGTCGGACAGTCCGAGCTCGATGTCGCTCGCACGGCGGACACGACAGCGCTGATTCTCGTTCCCGAGTCGGGTGACTCCATTCAGACCCTCAAGGCGGGTGTGATGGAAGTCGCTGACATTTTCGTTGTCAACAAAGCCGATCGTCCGGGCGCGGATCGGGTCCGAAACGACGTGGAGCTGATGCTGGGGCTTCGAAAGGGAATCTCATTCGGCAACATGCCGGCGCACCACGGCGTCGACCTCAAGAGGATGAATCCAGCTCGTGTCGCGCGCGAGGCCGCGGCGGCAGAGAATCCGACGACCTGGACTCCTCCCGTGCTGAGCGCCGTAGCGACCAGGCAGGAAGGAATCGCGGACATCGTCGCGGCGCTCGATCGTCATTTCGCTTATCTTGAGCAGACCGGAACGCTGCACGCGCGGAGACGCGAGAGGATGCGCGAGCGCGTGATGGATGTGGTGGACCGAAAGGTCAGGGATAGGCTGTGGAAGGACTCCCGCACTCTGTCCTGGCTCGAGGGGCAGCTTCCCTCTCTCGAAGAGGGTCGCCTGACACCATTCGCCGTCGCAGACCAGTTGCTTCGCCAGAGCGGAGAGCTCGTACGCGGAGAAGAGAGAAAATGAGCAAACTGAAGAATCCCGGGTCGAAGGACACCGCGGACAGGGAGTTGATCGCGACGGTCGAGGAGCAGAGCGCCGAGCTCCGCCTGCTCCGAAAGGAGGTCGCCGAATGGCGGAAGAAATACGAAAAGGGAGAGCTCCGCGACATTGCCTTCACGAACTCCGAGAAGGAGGTCCAGCCCGTCTACACCCCGCTGGAGGCGGCAGAGACGGACCCTGCCGCGCTCGGGATGCCTGGTATCTACCCGTATACTCGAGGAGTTCATCCGACCGGCTATCGCGGACGTCTCTGGACGATGCGCCAGTTCGCCGGATTCGGAAGCGCGCGTGACACCAATGAGCGCTACAAATTCCTCCTCGCCCATGGACAGACTGGCCTCTCCGTAGCGTTCGATTTCCCGACGCTGATGGGATACGACTCCGATCATCCACGCTCCGAGGGTGAGGTCGGAAAATGCGGCGTGGCCATCTCGAGTCTCGCCGACATGGAGACGCTCTTCGACGGGATTCCGCTCGACGAGGTCTCGACCTCGATGACCATCAACGGTCCCGCGGTCATCCTGTACTGTTTCTACATCGCGGCTGCCGAAAAGAAGGGAGTCGACTCGAGAAAGCTGCGCGGCACCATTCAGAACGACATCCTCAAGGAATACATGGCGCAGCACGCATGGGTTTATCCAATCGAGCCCGCCCTCAGACTCATCGTCGACTGCTTCGAATGGTCGGCCGAGCACGTGCCGCAGTGGAACACGATTTCGATTTCCGGCTACCATATTCGCGAGGCTGGTGCGACGGCCGCACAGGAGCTCGCCTTCACGCTTGCCGACGGCTTCACCTACGTCGAACGTGGCATTGCTCGCGGCCTCGACGTGGACACATTTGCCCCGCGACTGTCATTCTTCTGGGACATCCACAACGATTTCTTCGAGGAGATCGCCAAGCTCCGCGCGGCTCGCCGCATCTGGGCCCGGCACATGAAGGAGCGTTATGGCGCCAAGGATCCGCGGTCGCTGGTCATGCGCTTTCACTCGCAAACCGCTGGCGTGACACTCACGGCGCAACAGCCGATGAACAACGTCATCCGAGTTGCCTACCAGGCGATGGCGGCGGTCTTGGGCGGCACACAATCTCTGCATACGAATTCGATGGACGAGACACTCGCGTTGCCGACGGAGGAATCCGTCCAGGTCGCGCTCCGCACCCAGCAGGTGCTTGCGTACGAGACCGGGGTTCCGAATGTGATCGACCCTCTGGGCGGGTCCTACTACGTCGAGACGCTCACGACCGAGCTGGAGCGCGAGGCGGAGATGCTGTTCGCGCAGATTGCGGAGGTGGGCGGTGTCGTTCGGGGCCTCGAGACCGGATGGCTCCAACGCAGAATCAATGAATCGGCGGCGCGCCAACAGTGGGAGATCGAGCAGCACCGACGCGTGATCGTCGGCGTCAACGACTTCGTCACCGACGAGCCCGAGCTCAAGATCGAGCTTCTGAAGATCGCCGAACAGACGGAGCGCGATCAGAAGCAGCGCATGGCGAAGATGCGCGCGGAGCGGGACAGCGATCTGGTGGAGAAGCGCCTCACCGCGCTGCGCGAGACGGCCAGGACTTCAGAGAATCTGATGCCGTACATTCTCGATTGCGCGCGCGCTTACTGCACGCTGTACGAGATCCGCGCCGCGATGGAAGCGGTGTTCGGTGCCTATCGCGAGCCAGTTTTCTTCTGAAGAAAGCGAAAGAGTGGTGGGAGTCGGCCTTCGACGCCCACTACCTCCTCGAGTATGGCCCTCTTTTCACCCCCGAGCGCGACCGCCAGGAGATCTCGCGCCTCATCGATCTACTCGGCCTGCCGGCGGGTTCGCGCATTCTCGACGTTCCGTGCGGACAGGGTCGCCACGCACATTTGCTCGCCGAGGCGGGCTACGACGTGGAGGGACTCGACTACTCGGCGGATCTCCTTGATGCGGCTCGTAAGCGTGGTACGGGCGCCAATCTTCGCTACACCCGCGGAGACATGCGGAAGCTGCCGGCGAGATGGACGCGGCGATTTGACGCGGTGCTCAACCTTTTCACGTCATTCGGGTTTTTCGCTCACCCGAGGGACGACGCCCGCGTAATCCAGGAATTTGCGCGCGTGCTCGAGCCCGGCGGGGTCTTGATCTGGCACGGCGGAAACCGGGACGGCGTGATGGCGCGATTCCTGGCGCGCGACTGGTGGACCACGCCGAACGAAACGCTGTTTGCGCAGGAGCGCGAGTTCGATCCGCTGTCCGGCGTGTTGACCGTCCGTTCGACGTGGAGGCGCGCCACGAAGAAGGGAACGCGCGAGCACCGTCTCCGCCTTTACACCCCGACGAGACTGGCCGAGTTGTGCGCGGACGCCGGCCTCTTGGTCGAGCAGGCTTACGACGGGTTCAACGACCGACAGCTGCGGCGCACTTCTTCCGAGATGCTACTGTTGGCGCGTAAAGGATGAACAGATTGCCGCCCGTGCGTCGCTGCCGCTAACTTTGACCTCTCTATGAGACCAATCCGAGTACTCGTTGCCAAGCCTGGCCTCGATGGCCACGATCGAGGGGCGAAGGTCGTTGCCGCCGCGCTGCGGGACGCGGGAATGGAAGTCATCTACACCGGTCTGCACCAGACGCCCGAGATGATAGCGACTGCGGCAATACAGGAGGACGTCGACGTCATCGGACTTTCCATCCTGAGCGGGGCGCACATGACGCTCATTCCACGCGTTCATGATCTGGTGCGCGCCGAGGGCCGCGATGACATCCTCATCACCGGCGGCGGGATCATTCCGAAAGAGGACGTGGACGCACTTCAGGAACAGGGAATCGGGCGGCTGTTTGGCCCCGGCACTCCTACCAGCGAGCTGATCGCGTACATCAAGGAGTGGTTCCAGGCGCGCGAAAAGCAGGAAGCGTAGTGAGCAACCGCCTGCGCGAGCTGAGCGAGCAGGTCAGAGCGCTCGAAGCGAAGCTCCGCGAAGCTGGCGGCGCAAAAAAGATCGAGAAGCTCCACAAGCAGGGGAAGCTGTCTGCGCGGGAGCGGGTCGACCTCCTCCGAGATCCTGGATCCAGCATGTTGGAGATCGGGTTGTTGGTCGCTTACGACCAATACAAAGGTGAGGCTCCCTCGGCTGGGGTCGTCACGGCGGTCGTACGCGTCCATGGCCGCGAGACCGTCGTCGTCGCCAACGACCCAACCGTAAAAGCCGGCTCGTGGTGGCCCGAGACGATCAAGAAGATTCTCCGGGCGCAGGAGATCGCGATGCGCTGCCGAATTCCGATCGTGTACCTCGTCGATTCGGCTGGCGTCAATCTGCCGTACCAGGGCGGAGTATTTCCGGGACAGTACGGCGCGGCGCGAATTTTTTATTACAACTCGATCATGCGGCGGTATCTGCACATTCCACAGATTGCCGCGGTTATGGGACAATGCGTTGCGGGCGGAGCGTACCTCCCGGCGCTATCGGATGTCATCCTGATGGTGAAGGGAAGCTCCTTCATGGGACTAGGCGGTCCCAACCTCGTCAAAGGCGCCACCGGACAGGTTGTCGATGCCGAAACGCTGGGAGGTGCGTCGACCCACACCGAGATCAGCGGCGTCGCCCATTATGCCCTCGACAGCGACGAGGCATGCATCATCAAGATTCGGGATCTGCTCGAGCGTCTTCCGACGTCGAGTCGGGACCTTGCGCTGATGCCGCGCGAAAGCGGAGCTACCGCCAATGCCGAACAACTTTACGATTTGCTTCCGTCCGATCACCGCATGTCGTACGACGTGCACGAGATTCTCGCCGCGATTCTCGATAATGGGAAGATCGATGAATTCCAGGAGGGTATCGCCCGCGAGATGATCTGCGGCGACGGCCGAATCGACGGAATCAGCGTCGGCGTCATCGCGAATCAGCGCGGCCTGATCAAGGGACGCGAGGGGGAGAAGCCGCGCTTCGGCGGAATTGTCTATGCGGAAAGCGCCGAGAAAGTCGCCTACTTCATCGATCGCTGCGACCGCCTCGGTATCCCGTTGCTGTTCGTGCAGGATGTATCCGGGTTCATGGTCGGAACTGAAGCCGAGCACGAGGGAATCATTCGCGCCGGTGCGCGCTTCGTCGAGGCGATGGCGACCGCTCTGGTCCCGAAGATCGTTCTCACTATCAATCACGCTTCGGGAGCCGGCTATTACGCGATGGCTGGTCAGGGCTTCGACCCGGATTTCATCCTGAGCTGGCCTACTGGGCGAATGGCCGTGATGGAAGGTGAGTCCGCCATTCAGGCTGTCCATGGACCAGCGCTGGAGGCGGCGAAGAAAAGCAAAGGAGAAGCATCGGTCGAGGTCACGGCCGCGGTCGACGAAATGCGCGCAGACTACGAGCACCAACTCGATGCGCGCTACGCGGCCGCACGTGGTTTCGTCGATGCGATCGTCTACCCGGAGAACACTAGGGAGATGTTGAGCCTTGCCCTGCGCGCCACCCTGCACAATCC
>JALYYH010000278.1 GCA_030946665.1 Gemmatimonadota bacterium | reverse complement strand
AGACTCAGTCGGGCGTCATCCGCGTTCCGCTTCCCTCGCTCAACGAGCAGCGCCGCAAAGAGCTGGTGAAAGTCGTCCACAAGCTTGCCGAAGAGGCGCGCATCGGAATCAGGCACGCGAGAACAGCTGCGCGCGATCAGCTCAAGAAACTCGAGAAAACGTCGGAAGACGATCAGAAGAAGGCGGAGAAAGAGCTTCAGAGGCTCCACGACGACTACATCGGCAGGATCGATGAGCTGTTGAGGGGCAAAGAAGCCGAAATCATGGAAGTCTAGCCCGTGTCGGAGCTGACACGGCGCATCATCTTCGCCATCATCGCCGCACCCGTCAGCGTCGCAATCGTGTACTTCGGCGATTGGGCGCTCGCGATCGTACTTTCCGTTCTCGCCGGGCTCGGCGCGTGGGAGCTCTTCCGCATGGCGCGGGAAACGGGCGCGTTCCCGATCGAGCCAGCCGGAATCGCCCTCGCGGCACTTCTTCCGATTGCCGTGCACGCTCAAAGGCTCGGAGTCTACACGCTCTCGCTGACCGCGATCGTCTGCATGATACTGGTGCTGTTCGCGAGCAGCATCTGGCTGCGCGGGCCGTCCGGAAAGCCTCTCGCGTCGGTCTCCATCACGGCGTTTGGCGTGCTCTACACCGGATTGTTCTCCTACATCTACGCTCTGCGCTATCATGACTATGCGGTCGGCGCCGGCGCGGGAACCGCGCTTGTGTTCCTCCCCATTCTCCTCACGTGGTCGACGGATGTCGGGGCTTACACGTTCGGGCGCACATTCGGCAGGAAGAAGTTGATTCCATCCGTCAGCCCGGGAAAAACGGTGGAGGGCGCGCTGGGTGGACTCGGCCTCGCCATCGTCATATGTCTGTTGTACGTGCGATTCATTCTGATGCCTTATGCCCAGCTGGGCCTGACGATTCAGGGCGCGGTGCTCTTTGCGATCGTCGTGAGCGTCGCGGCGCAGACGGGAGATCTGGCCGAATCGCTGCTGAAGCGGGAGGCGGGCGTGAAGGACAGCTCAGGAATTCTCCCGGGACATGGCGGAATACTCGATCGGTTCGACAGCCTGCTGTTCGTGATGCCGATTGCATTTCTGCTGCTGGGCCGCTTGCTGCTGCCCATACCACTGTGAACCCCGGGGCCGCCACCGGGCCGAAGGGCGTGGCGGTGCTGGGCTCGACGGGTTCCATTGGCACTACGGCGTTGCGCGTGCTGGACAGGCAGCGCCAGCGCTTTCGCGTTACGGCGCTCACCGCGAACAGCAACGGCGCCCTGCTCCGGGAGCAGGCCAGGCAGTTCTCTCCGTCGTTCGTGGGGATGGTCGAATCGAGCGCCGATGCCGACGACGCGTGGAAGAGCGGAACCGACGCCCTCGTGGCGGCAGCGACACGCGACGACGTCGACATCGTGCTGAATGCAATCGTGGGCGCCGCCGGTCTCGACGCCACGCTGGCCGCCCTCGAGAAGGGGAAGCGTGTCGCGCTAGCGAACAAGGAGACGCTCGTCATCGCCGGACAGCTGGTGAGCGAGGCCTGCGCGTCCGGGCGCGGTGAAGTCGTCCCCGTGGACAGCGAGCACAGTGCGATTCTGCAATGCATCAGCGGCCATCCGGCCTCTCAGGTGCGCCGGGTAATCCTTACCGCTTCGGGGGGACCCTTTCGCGACTGGAGTCGGGAGCGACTCGCAGCTGCGACGGTCGAGGACGCGCTGCGTCATCCGACGTGGCGAATGGGGCGAAAGATCTCGATCGACAGCGCGACGCTCGCGAACAAGGCACTCGAAGTGATCGAGGCGCATTTTCTGTTCGGGTTGCCCTACCACCGGATCGAAGTGGTGGTTCATCCGCAGAGCGTCGTGCATTCGTTTGTCGAATTCATCGATGGCAGTGTCGTGGCGCAAATGAGCGTTCCGACTATGGAGTTGCCCGTTCTGTACGCTCTCACCCATCCGGAACGGGTGGACGACGACGGCGTACCGCCCTTCGATCCTGTTAGACTTTCTCCAATGACTTACGAGCCAGTGGACCACCAACGCTTTCCAGCGCTGCGACTTGGTATCTCGGCGGGGAAGACCGGCGGGGCGGCGCCGGCGGTATTCAACGCCGCCAACGAGCGCGCTGTCGCTGCGTTCCTCGCCGGGAAAATCGCATTCCCGGATATCGCCCGCGCGATCTCGTCGGCACTCGATGAGCTGAGCGGACTGCCTTCGGGGAATCGCGAGGAGCTGCTTGCGGCGGATGCCGCGGCCCGAAATCACGTTCAGCGGGTGCTCAAGTGCTGACCTGGGTCGCTCCGATCATCGTCTTCGGGCTCGTGGTATTCGTGCACGAGCTCGGGCACTTCATCGCCGCAAAGCTGACGGGCGTATACGCGCCGCGCTTTTCCATCGGGTTCGGACCGTCGCTGCTGAAGAAACGATTTGGCGAGACCGAGTACGTTCTCGCTGCTTTGCCGCTCGGCGGCTACGTGAGGATGGCGTCGCGTGAGGACGAAGCGACCGCGTTTCTCGAGGGTGGAAGCGAAAACTCCGCGACCACTCCCGGAGCTGCCAAGGATGGATTCGATCCGAACGCGATGATTCCGTTCGGACCCAAGCCGATTCCGGAGTCGCGCTGGTTCGAGTCGAAGCCGTTGCCAGCGCGCCTCTTCATCATGCTCGCGGGTGTAACGATGAACGCGGTTCTGGCCTACGTGATTTACGTAGGCCTCATTCTCCGCTCCGGAATTCCGACACCGGTTCCAGTGGCGGCCGCAGTGAGCCCAGGGAAACCCGCCGCGCTGGCGGGAATTCAGGCGAAGGACAGCATCGTGTCGCTGAACGGAGCGCCTCTCAGGAGCTGGCAAGTGCTCCTCGACACCATCGGCGCCTCCGCCGGGGTTCCGCTCACGCTAGAGGTCATTCGTCAGGGCCGGCCAATCACTGTGCACGTGACTCCGGTGGCCGAGCTCGCGCCCGATCCACGCACTGGCGAGCGCAAGCGGCTTGGGCGAATCGGGATGATCGCGACAGAGGCATTCAGGCCCGTTTCCGTCGGCAGCGCCTTCGGCGAGGCCTGGCGTCTCACGGTCGACAACGGCGGGAGAATCTTCTCGACATTGGGCGCGCTGATCTCGAGCGGAGCGGGAGTCTCCGATCTCGGCGGTCCGATCGCGATCGCCCAGGTTTCAGTTCAAGCGGCGCGGGGTGGGATCGAGACGCTCCTCGCCCTCGTTGCACTCATCAGCATCAACGTGGCGGTTTTCAACTTGCTGCCCATACCGATTCTCGATGGCGGCCAGATCGTGCTGAACGTCGCGGAAACGATAAAGGGGAGCGCGTTCAGTACGCAGACGCGGGAGCGAATCCTGAAGGGCGGGCTGCTGCTCATCGGCTTGCTCTTCGTGACGGTGATGTTCAACGACATCAGCCGCAACATGCAAGGCATCCTGCGGCTCGTCGGACGCATTTTCGGCAAGTCGGCGTAAACTTCGTTGCTGAGCGCACCGTAGTGCAGGCAGGCGACGGATTTTGGGGGACGGAATGGACGATTCGGAACTGTCAGAGAAAAACCGGGAGCTCGCCTCATGGTGGACGCCGCAGGTCCCCGCCGTGGCCACGGCGGCTGCCGCGGAACTGCCGACGACGCCGGCACGGGGAATCGTCTCTTTTTTCAGCGAAAACCGGAAGGAAGGCCGCTGGGCCGTGCCAAAGCATCTCCGCGTGCTTTCGGTTTTTGGGAGCGTCAAGGTCGATCTGCGCGAAGCCGTTCTCCAACACAGGGAGACGGTGATCGAGGCAATCTCGGTGTTGGCCGAGATCCAGATAATCGTTCCGCCCGATGTCATTGTGGAGTGCGACGGTGACGCGTTCATGGGCGCATTCACCCTGAGCGAAACCAAACGCCGTGGCAAGGCCCCAGCCCCGCGGCCACCAGGCGCGCCCGTGGTGCGAGTGATGGGTAGCGCGTATCTCGCCAACGTTACCGTCAAGGTCAGGCCGTCGAAGTGACAGCGGCCGAGCTTTCATCCTGAATTGAAGGGCGGAGCCCGCTCGGCTAAATTTGATAGCTATGGCTTTTCCCGGCCTGGTTGAGCGTGTGGCCGATGTGCGAGCCAGGATAGCTGCGGCAGCAACGCGCGGCGGTCACGGGCAGCAGGTGACCATTGTTGCGGTAACGAAGACGCATGGTCCCGACGCTGCGAGCGCCGCGTACGGGGTGGGACTGCACGACGTCGGCGAGAACAAGGTGCAGGAAGCGCTGAAGAAGATGGGTCAGGTCGACGTGCCGGTGCGGTGGCACCTGATCGGGCATCTTCAGCGGAACAAGGTGAAATCGCTGGAGCATTTTGTACTCTTGCACTCGCTCGACAGCGCGCGACTGGCGGACTCGGTGTGTGAGTACGGCGTCGCGCGTGGACGGGCCGTCGATGCCCTAATCGAGCTCAACCTGTCGGGGGAAGGGTCGAAGGGCGGCTTTACTCATTCCGAGCTGTTGCCTGAGGCGGAGCGGCTGGCCTCGCTGGCTGGCGTACGTGTTCGGGGCGTGATGACAATGGCTAGCTTTACTGCAACCGAAAGGGAGCTGCACCGTACTTTCGCTGAGGCGCGTAACGCGAGGCAGGCATTGGTTGAGGCGGGGCATCCCGCGGAAGAGCTGTCGATGGGGATGTCCAGCGATTACGAGATCGCTGTAGAAGAAGGCGCTACAATGGTGCGGCTTGGTACCACCCTCTTCGGAGCGAGGGCTAAATGATTGACGAATCGTTTCATCTTACACCTCTCGACGTGCGTCGCTACGACTTCGGTCGCGCGCTGCGCGGCTACAACCCTGCGCGCGTGGACCAGTT
>JALYYH010000270.1 GCA_030946665.1 Gemmatimonadota bacterium | reverse complement strand
ACCTGCGTCCATGGAGCGAGCGAGAACGTCCGGCCTCACTCCGTCGGCGATTATCATTACGACCTGCGCAGCATCACCTGGCGGGCTTCCTGCAGGCGCACGCAACTTTAGTTTCCGAATGGATTAGGGCCGGCAGGAAAGTTTTTTCTGTCGGCGCGTGAATTCCGATCGCCGAAGCCCGCGACAGCGGCCAACAATGAAGAACAAACAAGATAAATCCAAAGCTCCGCCGGTGAATGCTGTTGGTCGGCGGCCCACACGTGCGCGCACCGCCGGCGGAAAGAAGCTCGATCCGCAAGTCATGGCGTCGGCGGAGCAGAAGGCGTTGCAGGGACTGAAGGATCGCACCGAGGAAGGACATCTCAAGGCGGGAAGAACCCCACCGTCGCAGGGTGAAGGCAGAAGGTCGGGCGCGACCCGTACCGTGGATGACGCGATTCGTGATGCGAGTCCGGTCACCGAAGACGAGAAGCTGCTGCAACAGACGGGGCCGAGAATCGACTTCACACGGACCGATCCGTGGCGGGTGCTTCGCATCATGGGAGAGTTCATCGAGGGGTTCGATACTCTCGCTCCCATCGAGAAAGGCGTCACGATATTCGGCTCGGCGCGAATCGGACCAGATGACCCGCACTATGAAGCGGCAGTGGAGACGGCTCGTCTGCTGGCTGAAGCGGGCTTCGCGATCATCACCGGCGCTGGCCCCGGCATCATGGAGGCGGGCAACAAGGGAGCGCAGCTCGGCGGCGGGCGATCGATCGGCTGCAACATCGAGCTTCCGTTCGAGCAGGGTGCGAATCCGTACGTCGATACACTGGTGAACTTCAAGTATTTCTTCGTCCGGAAGACGATGTTCATCAAGTACTCCGTGGCGTTCATTATCTTCCCGGGCGGATTCGGAACGCTCGACGAGCTGTTCGAAGCACTCACCCTGATTCAGACGGGCAAGATCTACCGATTTCCGGTCATTCTATTCGGCCGGTACTACTGGGCTGGCTTGTTGCGCTGGCTTCAGGCGCGAGTACTGAGCGAAGGGAAAATCTCGGAGGGCGATCTCGATCTCATGCTCGTGACCGACGATCCGGTCGAGGCGGTGCAGGCAATAGTCAGCGCCTACAGGTCACTGGGGAAGACCGGCGGCGAACAGTTCGAGGACACGGTAGACAAACAGCGAGATGCCAAAAAACACTAAAGGGAACGGCGAAGGCCGCGACCGTGGCGGCTTCAAGTCCTCACGACATGGGAAGGCGTCGGCTGCCGGGCCGAAGGCGCAACAGAAGCTTGCCGCGGAAGAGCGCGAGAAGCGCGGGGCCAAACACACCGCTCACGAGTCGAGCAAGTTCCTCAAGGGGCAGCGCATCGATCCACGCCGGATAGATGGTAGGGAGACCGTGGCGGATCTCATCGAGGGCACCTACCTCGCCTACAATGCGGCCCGGCTTCGTGAAGCGTGTCAGCTGTTCACCGACAAGATGCTCAGCTCCGACGTGACCGTCGGGCTTTCGATCACTGGGGCGCTCACACCGGCGGGCCTCGGCATGTCGGCCTTGATTCCGCTCATCGAAGCCGGGTTTGTCGATTGGATCATCTCGACAGGCGCGAATCTCTACCACGACACTCACTTCGGCCTCGGGCTCGCGATGCACCGGGGCAACCCGCAGGAGTCTGATGTCATCCTGAGGGAAGAAGGGGTCGTCCGCATCTACGACATCTTCTTCGATTATGACGTTCTTCTCTCGACGGATGCGTTTTTCCGGAAGATCATCACCGGCAAGGAATTCCAGCGCCCGATGTCGAGCGCCGAGTTCCACAACCTGTGCGGCAGGTACGTTCGTGAGCGCGAAAAGGCGCTTGGCATTGGCCAGAAGTCATTGCTGTCGGCGGCCTACGCGTCCGGAGTCCCGATTTACACATCATCGCCGGGCGACAGCTCGATCGGCATGAACATCGCCGCGCTCGCGCTCGATGGGAACAAGCTCCTTCTCGATCCCAACCAGGATGTGAATGAGACCGCGTCGATCGTACTCGACGCGAAGCGGGGCGGCGGGAAGAGCGGCGTCATGATTCTCGGTGGCGGAAGTCCCAAGAACTTCATGCTTCAGACCGAACCGCAGATTCAGGAAGTGCTCGGCATTGATGAGA
The DNA here is from genome assembly GCA_030946665.1 of Gemmatimonadota bacterium. The sequence continues at coordinate 702 of JALYYH010000270.1, read as the reverse complement.
AGGGGCACGATTACTTCCTCCAGATCACGGATGCGCGTCCGGACACGGGCGGGCTCTCGGGTGCGACGCCAGCGGAGGCGGTGAGCTGGGGCAAGATCGATCCCGATCGATTGCCGGACGCGGTGGTGTGCTATCTCGATTCGACGGTCGCGCTGCCGCTGCTGACGTCGTATGCCTTCGCGCGTCACGAGCCCAGGCCGCTCAAACGACTATTCGATCGTCGGGAAGCGATGATGAAGCGACTGCGGGACGAGTACGAGAAGTCTTCCTCGGTGCCCGCACCGATAGACCATACCGACTCGAAGCTGCCGCAACATCGATAGCAATTGCCTCTCCGGGCAGGACTGCCTAGCTTGAAGATGCGGCGCCCGGCCGGTCATATGGTCGGGCGTTCGGTTTTATGGTTGCGTCAGCTTCTCCGTAATGAGCAGGGTCGTATGATCGAACAACTCAAAAAAAAGCTTGGGGAGGAGGCGGAGCGTCTTCAGCACGAGCTGAGCATTACGCTCCCCAAGGAGATTCGCCGAGCGGTCGAGATGGGCGATCTCCGCGAGAACAGCGAGTACAAGGCCGCCCTCGAGCGCCAGCAGTTCGTGCAGGCGAGACTCGGCCAGCTCCGTCAGCGGCTCAGCAAGCTGTCGCAGATCGATGTCTCGCAGATTCCTTCGGACAAGGTCGGTCTCGGATCGCAGGTGGTCGTCC
>JALYYH010000248.1 GCA_030946665.1 Gemmatimonadota bacterium | reverse complement strand
TTCTATCATCTCTTGCCGCGTCGTCGGCCGGCGACGCCACCGCCGGAAACAACTTGAAGCGCGATCCGAAGAAGTTCGTCTCGATCGGCGGAATAGATCGGCGTGAATTTCTAGCCTGGGGCGGGATGGCATCAGCGGCTTTGCTCGCAGCCTGCAACTCGCGTGGACCGAAGGCGGCGGACAAGCTCCTCAAGTACGCGGAGCGCAAGAACGCCGTCGTCGAGCGAAAGCTCTTTCGCCATACATCGATGGATGTGGTGGATCCGGGCGCTCACGACGCCGGCAACAAGCTGCCAAGCTATTTCATATCGCGCACCGTTCCGGTGTGGGACGAAAGCGCCAGAGGCAAGTGGGCGCTCGAGTTGAGCGGCCTCGTGGCAAATCCGATGCGGCTCACGCTCGATGATCTGCAGCGGCTGCCGGCGGTCTCGAATAGGGTCAACCACTATTGCGTAGAGGGCTGGACAGCGGTCGAGACCTGGACTGGCTGTCGGTTCAGCGATCTCGCCAATCTGGTGGGTGTCTTGCCCGAGGCGCACTACGTCGACTTTCAGTCATTCGACGACGATTATCACGAGAGCTGGGACCTGGAGAGCGCGATGCACAAGCAGACCGTCGTTGCGTACGGTCTCGACGGGAAAATGCTGGAGCCGGCCCACGGCGCGCCCGCACGCGTGTACTCTCCGATCAAGCTCGGGTACAAGAACACGAAGTACCTGACTCGCATTGTGTTCATGCCGAAGATGAACGGTGGGTACTGGAGCGATATGGGCTACGAGTGGTACGGTGGGACGTAGCGCCCCGGCGTAGCGGGCCCTATCTAATCCGAGTCTTAGGAGGGGTCTGCTTTAGCCGCGAATTGGCATCCCCCCCGCCTTGTCCCCGCCGCGCTGCGCCACGAAACAGGAGCACCTCTTTCAGGTACTGGCGATTCATGATCGCCCCAACGATCAGGAGGGCGCTTCCGGCCAGCACGCTGATCGTGCCCCAGCGCCAGGTGTCGCGACCAATCAGCGCTGCTGCCAGGCAGAGCGTGCCCAACGCGACGAGCGACTGACCGGCCTTGTGGGGCACCGCGCGGGTTCTCCGTCGACGTTCGCGAAGCGGCGCTACGCCACCCGCCTGCCAGGCGTCGAGAAGAATCGTGAGCCCGATCAGAGCGACCAGGACTCCGAGAAGTATCGGCAATTGCTCGAGCTTCATGGGTCTTCGGAATGCAAGAAGGGGGCGCGGCTTGTCCGCGTTGGTGCGCCGGGGAGCCCGCGCCTGTTATTTTGAACCGATGAAGAGTCAGCTCGAGCGCGTGCGTTCGACAACCATACTCGCCGTGCGTCGAGACGGCCAGGTAGCACTGGGCGGCGACGGGCAGGTCACCGTCGGTCAGACCGTAATGAAGTCAAACGCGCAGAAAGTTCGAACCTTGCGGGGCGGAAAGCTGCTCGCGGGATTCGCCGGCGCGGCCGCCGATGCATTTACCCTGTTCGAGAAATTCGAGGAGAAGCTCGAGAAGTATCCGAACAATCTCCCGCGCGCGGCGGTGGAGCTGGCGAAGGACTGGCGAAGCGACCGCGTGCTGCGGCGGCTCGAAGCACTCCTCGCCGTCACCGATCGCGAGCACGGGTTCATCATCTCGGGCACCGGCGACATCATCGAGCCCGACGACGGAATTCTCGCCATCGGATCGGGCGGATCCTACGCTCTGTCGGCGGCCCGCGCGCTGCTCGAGAACACGGATCTTTCCGCCCGCGACATCGTGCGCAAAGGTCTGGAGATCGCCGCCGAGATCTGCGTTTACACCAATGCCAATATCACGGTGCTGGAGCCGAGCTGATGGAGTCGCCACGCACGCAGCAGGCGCTGGAGCGTCTGGCCGCGCTGACTCCGAAGCAGATCGTCGAAGAGCTCGATCGCTACATCGTAGGCCAGGCCGACGCCAAGAAGGCGGTGGCGATCGCGCTCAGGAATCGCTGGCGCCGGCAGCGCGCGCCCGAAGGGATTCGCGAGGAGATCTCGCCCAACAACATCATTCTGGTTGGCCCCACCGGTGTCGGCAAGACGGAGATCGCCCGCCGGCTGGCGCGTCTCGCCGGCGCGCCATTCGTCAAGGTCGAGGCCTCGAAGTTCACCGAGGTGGGATACGTCGGGCGAGACGTCGAGTCGATGGTACGGGACCTGGTGGAGAGCGCGATCAACATGGTCCGCGCGGAGCGCGAAGGCGAGGTGCAGGAGGTGGCGAAGAAGAAGGTGGAAGAAAGACTGCTCGACCTTCTGCTGCCGGTGCCGCCCGACATCAAACAGTCCGCGCCCACGCCGTCCGCCGCGGCCGGAGGGGCGCACCTGTTCGTGGTCTCGCCCGGTGGCTCCGTTTCACACGAGACCGACGCGTCCGAAGTGCGCTACAAGAGAACACGCGAAAAGCTCAAGCAGCTGCTGCTGGATGGCCAGCTGAACGAGCGCGAACTGGAGATCGAGGTGACCCAGCAGTCACCGATGATGTTCGACATGATGGTCCCGCAGGGAGCGCCCGAGGGAATGGACAATCTCTCCGAGATGCTCCAGGACATGATGCCCAAGCGCAAGAAGCGCAGGACGGTAAAGGTTACCGAAGCGCGCCGGATCCTCCTCGGCGAAGAGCTGGAAAAGCTCATCAACAAGGAAGACGTCACTGCTGACGCGCTCGAGCGGGTGCAAACGATGGGGATAATCTTCCTCGACGAAATCGATAAAATTGCCGGACAACGTGGCCCGAGCTCCGGCGGACCGGATGTCTCGCGCGAGGGAGTGCAGCGCGATCTGCTGCCGATTGTGGAAGGTTCGAACGTGCAGACCAAGTACGGAATGGTGAAGACGGATCACGTCCTCTTCGTCGCCGCGGGAGCGTTCCACGTCGCGAAGCCGAGCGATCTCATTCCGGAACTGCAGGGAAGATTCCCGATTCGTGTCGAGCTTCAGTCACTCACCGAGGCGGATTTCGTGCGGATCATGACCGAGCCGGAGAACGCGCTGACGAAGCAGTATTCCGCGCTGGTGGAAGCCGAGGGCGCGACGCTGGAGTTTACGCCGGATGGTGTGGCCGAGATCGCCAAAATCGCGGCGCAGGTGAACGAGCGGATGGAGAACATAGGCGCGCGGAGGCTGCATACCGTGATGACCACCCTGCTCGAGGATGTGCTGTTCGGCTTGCCTGACAGCGGCGCGAGGAAAGTGCGCGTCGATCGGGCGCTGGTGCAGAGCCGACTCAGCACGATCGCCGAAGACGAGGACTTGCGGCGGTACATCCTCTAGTCGCGCCGCCAACGCAAACGCGTTCCAGCGCCGACGGGGCTGGAGCAAAGCAAATATGCCGCGAAGCTTGTTCATCTATTCAGAGTGGACACCCGAATCCCGTCGAGTCCCATCTTTCTGACGAGCGCCTGGAAACGCGGTTCCCCGCGAAGAGGATCGACGACCGGATGAACCGCCAGGTACATCACCCACCCGCGTCGCTCCTCGGCCGCTTGCTCGCACCAATCGATTGCCTGCTCGACGTCACCGAGCCCGCAATTGACGGTCGCCAACTCCACCGGTGAGACGTAGTCATGTTTTCTCTTCTCCAGCAGCTCGTCGCGTACCTGGGCGGCGATGCTGGTGTTTCCTCCCCGCGCCAACGAGTACGCGAGGGTGGCTTTCGTGTAGGTGCTGCCGGGACTGGCCAGGTCGAGAGCCTCGCGCAGAGTACGTTCGGCTTCCGGGTATTCGCCGAGCAGCGTCAGAATCAGCCCCTGAATGCGATAGCTCTCTTCGGCGGTCGGATTCATCGCGATCGCGCGGCTGAGATGATATCTCGCCTGCTCGTATTTCCTTGCGTAGACGTAGCAGTAGCCAAGGCTGCGGCGGACGGAGACCGATGACGGATCGTTCTCCTGGGCGGTGTGCGCTTCGAGCAGCGCCTCGTCGAACTTCCCCTGCGAGGCGAGCATGAACGCGTACCATTGGTGCGCTGGCGCGTACTGGGCGTCAAGCGCTATCGCGCGCCGGAATTCCCTGGCGGCGGCAGCTTTGTCCCAGTCGTAGACGAACAGACTCCACGCCAGCGAAGCGTGCGCTTCGGCCAGGGCATCATCCAGCTCGATTGCCTTCCGCGCGTAGAACTTTGCCTTCTTGTGGCCCTCGTGAACGGGGACGTTTCTGTAGTCGATGTGAAGCGAATACGAGTCGGCGAGACCCGTGTAGGCGAGCGCATAGGTGGGATCGAGGGCAATGGCTTCCTCGAAGTACTTGATGCCTTCAAAGACGCCCTCCGATGTGCGCTTGTTCCAGGCGTAGCGGCCGCGCAGGTAAAGCCCGTAGGCCTGCACGTTCTCCGTGTGCCTATTGGTCGGGGCCGGCGCAATGTCCGCAAAGGAAGTTGCGCGCAGCGTGGTGACGATCGTGCGCGCGATCTCATCCTGAATGGCGAAGACGTCGTGCAGTTTCCGATCGTAACGCTCCGACCACACCAGACGGCCGTCGTCCGTAGATGTGAGCTGCGCGGTAATGCGAAGGTTCTCTCCCGAGCGTCGCACCGATCCCTCGAGCACTTCGGACGCCTCGAGCAGCGCGCCAATCGCGCGCACATCCTGAGCCTTGCCCTTGAGCGCAAACACGGAAGTGCGGGACGCAACCCGCAGCCCCTCTACTTTGGCGAGAGCGTTGATCAGCTCGTCGGTGATTCCGTCGCTGAGATACTCGTTGTCCGGGTCCGGGCTCGAGTTCACGAACGGGAGGACGGCAATGGTGCGCGTCGCCGCGGCGAACGGGCGATTCGGCTCCAGGCGCGCGCGAGACAACGCGTCGCAGAAATCGACAACCGAAGGGAAGCGCTGGACCGGGTCCTTGGCCAACGCCTTCTCGAGCACCCTCTCGAAGCCCGCGGGCGCGTCGGGACGCAGGATTCTCAACGGACGCGCTTTCTCGGTGACCTGCTTCGCCATCGTCGCGCGCGGTGTTGCTCCCCTGAACGGCGGCTCCCCGGCGAGCATCTCGTAGAAGACGCAGGCGAGGCCATAAACGTCGCCGGCAACTCCGATCTCGGTTTCCCCCGACGCCTGCTCGGGACTCATGTACTCGGGAGTACCCAACGCCAGACCGCCGAGTGTGAGCGGCTCATCGGAGGTTGAGGCGGCGACGTGAGCGATGCCGAAATCAGCGAGCAGCGCGTGATCGTCGGCGAACAGAATATTCTCCGGCTTCACATCGCGGTGGACGAACCCATTGCGATGCGCGTAGTCCAGGGCCGCGCCGACTTCGTGGACGATGCGGAGTGCGTCGTCGATCGAAATCTTCCTGTCGCGGTTGAGACGCTCGCGCAGCGATCCGCCCGCAATGTAGGGCGAGACGTAATAGAGCGATCCATCCGATTCTCCCGAGTCGATCAGAGGAACGATGTGCGGATGCGACAGGCGCGCGGCTATTCCGATCTCACGCAGGAATCGCTCGGCGCCCACCGAGGCGCCGAACTCCTGCTTGAGGACCTTGATCGCCACCTTCCGCTTGTGCTTCCGCTCCTCGGCGAGGTGCACAGTTGCCATGCCACCGTGGCCGAGGACGCGCTCGATCGTGTAACGATCGGCGAGCGTGTTGGCGAGTGATGCCGACGCGTCGCTCATGCGCGTAATATAGGTCGTGCGACGGGGGCCGACCCCTGGCTATTCGATCATGGTCCCTGCGCGAGTCGGAGAACATTGTTGCCCGACATGATGTAGAGCTCGCCCGCGATATCGACGCCGAACGATGTGACCGAAGGGCTCGTGACCCCCCAATCCTTCTGGTCCACCGCGGACCCATTCGAATACCTGAAGCTTCGCAGAAAGCCCGCGCACCAGTCAGAATAGAAGTAGTGGCCGCGAATGTCGGGAATCGCGCTGCCGCGATAGACGTACCCGCCGGTAATAGAGCACGCGCCACCGGCGCGACCGTAATCGAGGACCGGAGCCGTGAACCCGGTTTGCTTACAGCTCGACGCGCCATAACAGCTGGTCCCCTCCATCACGTTCCAGCCGTAATTGAGTCCGCCAACCGAGGCGACCGCGACATCCACCTCCTCCCGTGTATTCTGACCGACATCAGCGATGAAGAGCAGCCCGGTGGAAGGGTCGAACGCATACCGCCAGGGATTCCTCAGTCCCTTCGCCCACACCTCGCCGCGCCGATTCGGCTGATTTACGAAAGGATTGTCCGGCGGGATGAGATACGGATCACCGCGATCCACGTCGAGCCGCAGCAGTGAGCCGAGCAGCGCGTTGTAATTCTGTGCATTTCCAGCTGGATCGCCGCCTCCGCCTCCGTCGCCGAGCCCGGCGTAGAGCATCCCGTCGGGTCCGAAGCTGACGAGCCCACCGTTGTGGTTCGACTGCGTCGAGTGGGGGACCGTGAGTATGAGCTTGGTCGTTGCCGGATCTGCGACGTCCGCGGTCGTGGCGGTGAAACGCTCGATCCTGATGTCCCCGTTGGGTTGGGTCGTGAAGTAGACGTAGAAGAAGTGATTGGTCGCGTATTGCGGATGAAATGCGGCGCTGAACAGCCCGCGCTCGCCGCCGCTCAGGACTCTGGTGGTGATGTCGAGAAAGGGCGTGGCCTGAAGCACACCGTCCCGGACCACCCGAATCTTTCCGGCCTGCTCGACGACAAAGATTCGACCATCGCTGAGCGGCTGCGTCAGGAAAACCGGGCTGGTGAGGCCCGTCGTCACGAACGGGGTCAGCTTGAGTGAGAGGCCGGGTGGGAGAGTGGTTCCTCCCGAATCAGTCGAGTCTGAGCTGTGACAGCTCGCGACCGTGAAGGCGAACATGCTGGAGCACAGCAGGCGAATCGGCAACAGAATCATCCGGCCCTCGGCGAAGGAGAGATATCGCTCGGCAATAGTATATTTCCGGCGCACCGCCACACCATACCGGAAAATTCAACGCTGACATGCC
>JALYYH010000243.1 GCA_030946665.1 Gemmatimonadota bacterium | reverse complement strand
TCATGCCCGAGCACATCTGGAAGGGAATCGCGCCGTCCGCCTGGAGGTCATCGGATGCGGCGAAACATCCAATTGGATCGGGTCAATTCAGGTTCGCGCGCTGGACGCCTCGCACGGCCGTCGAAGTCGTCGCGGACAGGGCCAACTATCGGGGAGCGCCGAAGCTCAGTCGCGTGGTCTGGAGTATTGCTCCCGACTTCAATGCCAATCTCACGAGATTCCTGAGCGGCGAAACCGACTTCTTCGAGGTGCTTCGCCCCGAAAATGTGGCGGAAGTGGCGAAGCATCCCGATCTCCGAGTGAAATCCTATCGCGGCCTCGCCTACCTGTTCGCCCAATTCAATCTGCGCGACCCAGTCAACCACGCGCGACCGCATCCCATTTTCGGAGACCGGGAGCTCAGACGCGCGCTGACGATGGCGGTCGACCGCGCTACGATAGTTCGCAGCGCCTTCGATTCACTCGCGCTTCCGGCGATCGGCCCGACCGTGCGCGCGTACCCGACAACTGACCCCAACCTTGCTCAGATACCGTTCGACCTTCCGCGCGCGAAGCGGCTTCTCGACTCGCTCGGTTGGCGCGATGCGAACGGCGACGGGGTGCGCGAGCGCAACGGACGACCGCTGCAATTCACACTATCGGCTCCCTCCTCCAGCAAAGCTCGCGTCCGGATGGCGGTTCTCATTCAGGAGCAGCTTCGACAGGCTGGCGTGAAAGTCGATGTAGAGCAACTCGACTTTCCCGTCCTCGTTGAGCGGGAGCGCAAGCGCGCATTCGACGCGGTGATGGGCGGCTGGAACACCCAGCCGAGTCCCGGCTCCGTCCGCGGGTCGTGGGGAACGGCGGGCTCTCGCGCCTCGAATGGCAACAACTACGGCTCCTACGAGAATCCGGTGTTCGATGCCCACGTCGACAGCGCGCTCGCGTCATTCGATCCGGCCGCGCGGAAATCGCATTTCACCAAAGCCTACGAGACGATCATCCAGGATGCGCCGGCGATATGGCTGGCTGAGCCAGCTCCGACCGTTGGGTACAACTCGCGGGTTCAGCTCGGACCGTTGAGATCGGACGCGTGGTGGGCGCACATTCCCGATTGGTGGATACCCGCCGGCAAGCGCATTCCGCGCGACAACGCTCCGATCGCTGCGTCACCCAGTCACAAAACCCCTTAGCGGGTGATCCGCTACCTCGCGCGACGGCTGGGACAGGCCGCAGTCATCGTCGCCTTCGTCGCGGCAATAAGCTTCGCGCTCATTCATCTGGCGCCCGGCGATCCATTCAGCGCCGTGATGGACAACCCGAACGTCAGCGAGACCGTCCGCCAGACCCTCCGCACCCAGTACGGCCTCGACAAGCCGCTTCCCGAACAGTTCGTCCGCTACGTCGGCCGCCTGGCACGTGGCGACCTCGGATGGTCGTTCTCGCACGATCGCCCCGTTCTCGAGGTTCTCGGTACGGCGCTGCCGAATACGCTGTTGCTGATGACGGTCGCCCTCGTCGGAAGCTTCTCACTCGGAATTCTCATCGCGCTCGTCCAGGTCGCGAAAAGAGGAACCGCGACCGATCACGCGCTGAGTGGAGTCACACTGCTCCTCTTCTCTATGCCCGATTTCTGGCTGGCGATACTCGCGCTGCTCGCCTTCACTTACTGGTTGCCGCTGTTCCCGGTCGGCGGCGCGGTGGATCCCGTGATGCACGAGTACATGGGTTGGGGCGCGCGCTTCACGGACCGGCTGCGCCATTTAATACTGCCGGCCATGACACTCACTGTTCTCGCCGCCGGCAGCGTCGCGCGCTACCAGCGAGCCGCTCTGCTCGACGTCCTTCCCGCCGACTACATTCGCACGGCGCGACTCAAGGGACTCACCGAGCGCGAGATCCTCCGCCGGCACGCGCTTCGTAACGCGTTCCTGCCGATCATCAGCCTGATCGGACTCTCATTCCCTGCTCTCCTCACCGGTGCATTCTTCATCGAGAAGATTTTCGCCTGGCCGGGGATGGGGCTCGCCGTTGTGAACGCAATCGGCACCAGAGACTATCCACTCGTGGTAGGCGGTGTGATCATCGGCAGCATCATGGTAACGCTAGGAAGCGTTCTCGCCGACGTGTTGTATGCGTGGGCAGATCCGAGACTCCGTGGTCACTAGCACTCCGCGGCCGCGCCAATCCGCGCTCGCTCTCGCCTTGCAGCGAATACTGCGCAAGCCGTCGTCGCGCGTCGCTCTGGTGATTCTTGGAGTGATCGTCCTCGTCGGAATACTCGCGCCGCTGATCGCCCCGTACGATCCGGCGGGGCAGCCGGACATCGTCGCACTGAAGGATCTTCCTCCGTCGCTCGCGCATCCTTTCGGAACCGACCCGTACAGTCGCGACGTGTTTAGCAGGGTGATCTATGGCGCGCGATTGTCCCTCATGATCGGGTTTCTGGCGACACTCGTGAGCCTTACGCTTGGCGTCGCCTACGGCGCGATAGCGGGCTACGCGGGGGGGATCGTCGACACCATCATGATGCGCATACTCGATGCGTTTCTGGCCATCCCGCGCCTTCTTCTCCTGCTTGGAATTCTGGTCGCGTGGCCGCAGCTCTCGATCGGTGCGCTCGTTCTCTTCCTCGGCCTCACTGGCTGGTTCGGCCTTAGCCGCATCGTCAGAGGTCAGGTTCTTGCGTTGAAACACGCCGAATTCGTCACCGCGGCGCGGGCGCTCGGCGCGAGCAGCCGGCGAATTCTGGTGATGCACCTGCTACCGAATCTGATTTCCCCAATCGTTGTTGCGGCAACGCTCGGAGTTGCTCACGTTATCGTCCTCGAAGCCGGGCTTTCGTACCTGGGCATCGGAGTGCCGCAGCCGCTGGCGAGTTGGGGGAACATCATTCAGGACGGCGCGGATCAGGTCGCGACGCTGTGGTGGATGTCACTCTTTCCCGGTCTCTTCATGGTCTCTACGGTGATGACGCTCAACGTCCTTGGCGAGGCCTTGCGCGACACTTACGATCGCCGCTGACGACGAATGACACCGCCCCTGCTCTCCATTCGCGATCTCAGGACGTACTTCTACACCGAGGCAGGCACCGCGCGCTCGGTGGACGGAGTGTCATTCGACATTGGCGCCGGAGAGACCGTCGGAATCGTCGGAGAGTCAGGCTGCGGCAAATCCGTCACCGCGCTCTCGATTCTCCGGCTAATCCAGCCTCCGGGACGCATCGAGGCGGGGAGCCGCATTGAGTTCGAGGGTCGGGACATCGTGACTCTCGCGGACGAGGAGATCCGGGACATTCGCGGCAATCGCATCTCCATGATTTTTCAGGAACCGATGTCCGCGCTGAACCCGGTATTCACGGTCGGTGATCAGGTCGCCGAAGTGGCGCGCGTTCATGCCGGCATGAGCAGGAAGGACGCCTGGGATCGCGCGGTCGAGATGCTTGCGCTCACGGGAATTCCGGCCGCCGAAGATCGGGCCAGGCAGTACCCCCACCAGCTCTCTGGCGGGATGCGCCAACGTGTTCTCATCGCGATGGCGCTCATGATGAAGCCTGCCCTCATCATCGCCGACGAGCCGACGACGGCCCTCGACGTGACGATTCAGGCGCAAATTCTCGAGCTGCTGGTCGACCTCCAGAAGAAGATCGGCACGTCGATTCTCATGATTACTCACGATCTTGGCGTGATTGCCGAGACGACCTCGAGGGTAATCGTGATGTACGCGGGCGAAGTGGTGGAGCAGGCGGATGTCGACGAGCTCTTCGCCAACCCGCACCACCCGTACACTGAAGGCCTCATGCACTCGATGCCGCACATCGGCCACGATCAGGAGCGCCTGAACGTCATTCCCGGGACGGTGCCTGCACCCACCGATTGGCCGACTGGCTGTCGATTTCGCGAGCGCTGTCCCTATTCGTGGGACCGGTGCGAGCGCGAGCATCCACCACTCTATGAGATCCGTGTTGCCCACGTCTCGCGCTGTCATCTCGCGATCGAGCCGGCGCGCCGCAATCATTCCCATCCGCCGCTGGTAGTGGAAGAAGGAGTAGCGGCCGCATGAACGGAGCTACCCCACTCTTATCGGTCCGGCACCTCAAGAAATCGTTCCCGATCAGGAAAGGCGTCTTCGCCCGACAGGTTGGCGAGGTGCACGCGGTGAGCGATGTCTCATTCGACGTCGCGCGGGGGGAAACGCTGGGTGTCGTCGGCGAGTCCGGATGCGGAAAGACGACCACCGGCCGCACGATTCTTCGCCTCATCGAGCCGACATCCGGCGAGATAAGGTTCGAGGGGCGGGATGTGAACTCGATGGGGACGTCCGAGCTCCGCGCGCTGAGACGTGAGATGCAGATCATCTTCCAGGACCCGGTTTCTTCGCTCAATCCACGCATGACGGTGGGGGCGATCATTCGTGAGGGGCTCACGATCCATCGGCTGGCGGAAGGATCGGCAGCGGACGCGCGCATGAGACAGCTCCTTCAGGAAGTCGGATTGCGCCCGGAGTACTCGACGCGTTACCCGCACGAATTCTCCGGCGGACAGCGCCAACGCGTCGGGATCGCGCGCGCCCTTTCCGTCGAGCCCAAGTTCATCGTCTGCGACGAGCCGGTGTCGGCTCTCGACGTTTCAGTCCAGGCGCAGGTGATCAACCTTCTTGTCGATCTCCAGCGCGAGCACGACCTCACCTACATGTTCATCGCCCACGATCTCTCGGTCGTCGAGCACATCGCCGACCGCGTGGCCGTCATGTATCTGGGCAAAGTGGTTGAGCTCGCGACAGCTGAGGATCTCTATCGCGAACCGATCATGCCCTACACCCAGGCGCTTCTCTCCGCCGTCCCAGTCGCTGACCCGAAGGCGCGAAAGGAGCGAATCATACTGGAGGGCGATGTTCCATCGCCCGCAAACCCTCCTTCGGGGTGCGTTTTCCACCCGCGGTGTCACCACCCCGCGAAGGACGAAGCGTGCGCCAGGATCGTTCCTCCACTCGAGGAAAAAGCGCCGGGACATTTTGCGGCGTGCATCAAGCAGCCACCCACGATCGTCACGTGGGAGGCACAGAAGGAGGCTGGTGGCGTACATCCGCCGGAGCGGTATCTTCCGCTCGCGGCGGTCCACGCGTAGAGACCCTTACTTCTCCCACAATGGCCAGAGACTCGAGAGACATCCTCAGAGCTGAGACAGGAACCGTCACGACCGATGCGCCGCCGCCGGGATTCGATCGCGGCCTGAGTGGGCGCACGTTCTTCGGACACCCGGTAGGTCTCTCCACGCTCTTCTTCACCGAGATGTGGGAGCGCTTCTCGTACTACGGGATACGTCCGCTTCTCGTCCTCTTCATGACCGCCGCCCTGGCACAGGGCGGATTCGGATTCGATCGGACAACCGCATCATCGATCGTCGGCATCTATGCCGCGTGCGTATACCTGGCAGCGCTGCCGGGCGGATGGATAGCTGACAGGTTCCTGGGGCTGAGGCGCGCTATCTGGTACGGCGGAGTCCTCATCGCGCTCGGCCACTTGTCGATCGCGTTGTCAATCATCTTTGCCCATTCTGCGTTCTTCATGGGCCTGGTCCTCATCGTCATGGGAACAGGACTGCTCAAGCCGAATATTTCGGCAATCGTCGGCGAGCTCTATCCGGAAGGAGGATCGCGACGCGATGCCGGATTCTCGATCTTCTACATGGGAATCAATATCGGGGCCCTCGTCGCTCCGCTCGTCACCGGATATCTGGGCGAGCGGGTGGGTTGGCACCTTGGCTTCGGGGCCGCAGGAGTAGGAATGGTGATTGGTCTGATCACCTATCGCCTCCGCGCTGACGAGACGCTCGGCAACATCGGCGTCACACCGGCGTCGACTGATCCCGCCGAGCACCGCAGGGTGAAGCTGATTGTAACCACCGCAGTGGCGGTGATCTTCCTGGTTGTCGCGCTGGTGATGGGCGGGATAATTCACATCAATCCCGTTTCGCTGGCGCAGAAGATGACTCTCGTCCTGGCCGGAACGGCGCTGGCGTACTTCATCTATCTGTTCGTGGGTGGTGGGCTCACCACCGAAGAGAGGAAGCGCGTCGTCATCATCATCCTTCTCTTCCTTTTCGCGGCGATCTTTTGGTCAGCGTTCGAGCAGGCCCCGACTTCACTCAATCTCTTTGCGCGCGATTACACCGATCGCGTCGTATTCGGCTGGGAGATGCCCACGCTCTGGCTTCAGGCAGCCAACTCGATATTCGTGATCCTGCTTGCGCCAGTCTTCGCTATCGTCTGGGTCGCCCTGGGTAAAAGAGGCAAGGATCCGTCGAGCATCGCGAAGTTTGCGTGGGGATTGTTTTTCGCCGGCCTCGGCTTTGTCGTGATGGTTTTTGCCGCGAACATCGTGATCAGGGGCGGCGGCGCTGTTCGCGTTTCGGCCTGGTGGCTCGTCCTCAGCTACTTGTTCCAGACAATCGGAGAGCTGTCGCTGAGTCCCGTTGGCCTCAGCTCGATGACCAAACTCGCCCCATACAAGTTCAAGGGGCAGATGATGGGAATCTGGTTCATGGCGTCAGCGATCGGAAACCTGATCGCGGGTCTCGTCGGCGGTCGCGTCGACCCGGAGAAGCTCGACCAAATGCCGCGTCTGTTCTGGCAGACGTCGATCGGGCTCTTCGTCGCGGCAGTGGTTTGCGGGCTGCTTGTCTTCCCCGTGCGCAAGATGATGCGCGGCGTGCCAGCGGGGGACCGCTAGCCGATCAGGCCTGCTACGGCCAGTTGAAAACGGAGGTCGGTACCGACCGCTCTCGACTGTTGTAAACATCGCGCGGCTCGATTCGGAACATCCGGGTGAAGTCCGTGACGATGATCCGCACTTCCGCCCTCCCCGCGCTGCGTCCTCTCACCGGAAAAGCAAAATCCATTCTGACGGTGCGGCGGGACTGTGGCGGGGATGCTGCGAGAATGCTGAACCCTGCCGATGCATAAAGTGGGGTGTTCACTCCAAAAGGTGAATCGCCAGCCCACAGCTTTCCTGCCTCCGCGAACCCTGCCACGCCAATACTCGCGAGCTGCTTGTACCGGCCGATCAGATAGCGATCCTCGACCCTCCCGACCAGTCGTCTCGCGCCGCCGACCTGAGCCCTCCTGAACCCGCGTAAGCCTCCATCACGATCGGCAAACGTGAGTTGGAAAGGAATCCGCTGCTTCCAACCTCCGCTCCACGTAAGATCCGAAATGAACGTCTGCCTGTTGAACGGTTTCAAATAGAGCGCGGCTCGGCCATGGGCCAGAATGCCGTCCCAGTTGCCAGCCTGATCGCGTCGTCCCTCGCCGCTGATTTCCAGCGCCGAATAAGCAATCTGTGACGCCCAGCCCGTGTACAGACCCGTCGAGCCGAACCAATCCTGTTCCTTTCCGCGAAGGAGCCGCACCCCCTTTCCGACCAACGTTGCAACCTCGACCCCGGTGCGGAGGTCCTGGGTGCCCTCCAGTGCGTCGAATCCACTGACTCGCACGAAGTGAATGTTCCTCACGCCCCATAGTCCGTTGATTCTCGCCGTCTGATGGGTTGTGTACCGGTTGATGAGAGCCTGGCTCGTGTCGGGAGTAACGGTTGAATCGCCGATGATGACGGGCTGGGTGCCTGGCCTCTCGTCTTCGAAGGAAATCGATCCTCCGATGAGCGCGACACGCCCCAACGGAGGTCCGATTCGAAACACACCGCCAATATCACTGTAGGAGCGCTCGATTCTGAGCGCGACCGCGTCAGCCTTCGGGTCAACGTTGGGCCTTCGGAATGAGAAATAGCTCAGGGAATTCCCCGCGGTCGTGCGCCACGAAATACGCTGCAGGTCGGTGAGGAAAGGATGGCTCGTCTCCATCGCCCAATCACTTCCCAATTGCCGCCGCCCACCCTCGAGCCGAGCCTGGTAGGGCCTTCCCATGAACTGGTAGTCGATGACTTTGGCCTCGTACTCATCCCGAAATCCGAGTCCTGCCCTCCACCCACTTTCAGCGTGAATAGCTCTCCCAAGCAGGTTCGCTTCGCCGAGTGTCAGTCCGCGGAAACGTGGAGTCTTCGCGGTGACGGCTGCGCCCAGGATCAGTGACACTTCATCCACCGTGGTGACGGTGAGAAACACACCGCCGTTTCCGTCAGGGTATGCGAGAACCGTCGCGTCGGCTATGAAAGGCTGAGCCCGCAGTATGCGCTCCGATTCACCCCGCCGCACCTCGGTGCACGCATCGCCCTCCTGAAGCGCGAGGTAGCGCCGAATGATCCAATCCTTCGTGGTGACGTGCTGCCTTGCGGCGAAACGTCCGGCGCGCTCCCACACTCGATTGCCGCTGATCCGAAAGGGCGGGCTCGCATCGATGTCGATGCGACTGATGCGCTCCCCCTTGCACGTCACGGGCGGGCCGGTCAGACTTTGAGGCTGCGCCCTTGTCGCCGACGCGGCGGCGAACAGAAATGCCAACGTACCCTGTCGAAGAGAGATCACTCGTGTCGTCCGCGCGCAAGCCGGTTCCAGCCTGCACAGTTGCTGTTACCGCTGGCATCCGCCCCGATGGCGATACCAGTCGTGTCCGGCTTACCGCCGCTTACATCATCGCCCTCGAAAATGCAGGGCTCGTACCACTCATCGTACCCCCGCTTTCGAATGGCGGCGCTGCGGCGGCCATCCTCCAATCCGTCTCCGGCCTCGTGCTGACGGGAGGCGAAGACGTCGATCCCGCGCGTTATGGCGAGAAGCGACACGAAAAAGTACGTTCGGTCAACGCCGCGCGCGATGCGACCGAAGCGGCTCTGATCGAGGAAGCAAAGGCTCGGGGGAAACCCGTGCTTGCCATCTGCCGGGGCATCCAGATCCTGAACGTTGCCCTCGGTGGCACTCTGGTACAGGATATTCCGTCACAGTGCGACACCAGTATCGCGCACGACGAAGATTCGCCGCGCGATTCGCGCTCGCACGAAATCTCCATCGAGCCGGGATCTCTGATCGCAAAGGCGGTCGGGACAATGCATTGCACCGTCAATTCGTTCCACCACCAGTCGGTGAAGCGAGTCGCTGATGGATTTCGTGTCACCGCGCGCTCTCCGGATGGAGTCATCGAAGGTATCGAGTCCACCGACGCGGATTGGTGGGTCATGGGCGTGCAGTGGCACCCCGAGGAGATGACCGACTCCCCCGAGCCGTGGGACCGGGGTCTCTTCAAGGCATTCGCGCGGCAGCTCGGAGCGTAGTGGACCAGCCCAGAATTCTCCACATCGATTCTGGCCGCAGTTGGCGCGGCGGCCAACGCCAGGTTTTTTTGCTCGCGACGGGACTTCGCGACCTCGGCTATCGGGTGCTTGTGGTGGCGCCGACTGGCTCGCCGTTGATCCGGCGCGCCGAGCGTGCAGGACTGCCCACGTATCGCCTCACCCTGCGCGGCGAGTGGGACATCCGCGCCGCGCGCGAGTTGCGGGCGGTCGCACGCGAGTGGAGCGCAAACATCGTCCACGCCCACGACGCACGCTCTCACTCGATCGCGCGATTCGCGCTCCTCGGGAGAAGAAAGACCCGCCTCGTCGTCACACGTCGTGTCGCTTTCCCTCCCAAGCAGGTCCGTCTCAAGTATCGCCACGGTGTCGATGCGTTCATCGCCATATCGCATGCGGTAAAGTCAGTGATGGTGAACGCTGGAATCCCGTCCAATAAAATCGATGTCGTCTACTCGGGAATCCCTGCGCCGCAGGTGAAGCGCCCGCGCAACTGGCGTCGCGAGCGGGGCTGGCCAGCAAGCACGGTCGTCTGCGGAATCGTGGGTGCGATGACCCAGGAAAAAGGGCTGGATACAATCAGCGGAATCGCTCGACGACTGCCCGGCGAAGTTTTCAGGCGGACGCGGCTCGTCCTTCTCGGCGGTAAGGGCAAAGGTGGGACGAGCGTCGCCGGTGTCGAGGGATTCGACGCGGGTTTCGTTGAGGAGATTCACGACGCCGTTGCCGGTCTCGACGTGCTGTGGCATCCGTCGCGATCGGAAGGATTGGGGACGTCGGTGATCGATGCCATGGCGATCGGAGTGCCGCCAATAGCCTTTGCCGTCGGCGGGTTGCCAGAGGTCATCGAAGACGGCAAGAGCGGAATCCTCGTCCCGCCCGGCGACGTCGCTGCCTTCATGCGCGCGGCCGCGGAGCTCATTACCAACAGCGCGCTACGGGCCCGCCTCGCAGAAGGTGCTAAGGTCAGAGCGCGGGAATTCGACGCAAAAAAGATGATCGAACACACTGCTGAGGTGTACAACAGGTGGACGCGGGGTAGCGAGTAATCGGCTGTTCCTCCTATCTTGCCTCAGACGCCGCCGCGCGTCGCTCCCCATTACCTCGACATTGCCTTGCTTTATATCTGTATACCGACGTACAACGAAGGTCCAACGGTCGGCGTGCTGCTCTGGCGCATCCGACGCGTTTTTCAGGACTACTCCCGCGAGTATGAGATCATCGTGTACGACGATGGCAGCACGGACGGCACCCGCGAGACTGTGGAGCCCTACGCCGAAGTGATTCCGCTCACCGTTCTCCGAGGTGAGCAGCGCAAGGGCTACGGTGTGGCGATCGACAAGCTCGTGCGGGAAGTTTCGCGCCGGACGCGATACGCGCGGCGCGACGCATTGATACTGATGCAGGCAGATTTTACCGATCAGCCGGAACACATTCCCGAACTGGTCAAGCGATTCGAGGGTGGGGCGGACATCGTTGCTGCCAAGCAGGAATTGAGCGAAGCGCCCGCACCGGTGCGGAGACTCCGCCACTTTGCCGATTGGCTCCAGCGAGCAGGCTTACCCAAAGTGGGGGACGCCGATCCGTTCGCGACATTCCGCCTCTATCGCATTTCGGTGCTTCGTGAGCTGCTCAAGAGTCTTGGCGATAAGCCGGTGGTTACAACCAGCGGCTGGGCTGCGAATGTCGAGCTGCTGCTCCGCGCGCGCAGATTTGCGCGCCGCATCGAGACCGTGAACCTCGCACCTCGCTATGACGTGCGGACCCGGGAAACGCGAGTGCGCCCCTTCGCGGACGCGCTGAATCTCTTCCGTTTCAGCAGACGGGCCCGCGTTCTAGCCGCGCCCGCCGGCGGTGCCGCATGAGATCAGCCATTCTCTCCCGCGTCGCTCTGGTCGTGACTGCCGCGGCCACGAGTGCCTCGGCGCAGGATCCCCCGACACCGGCGACAACGACTCAATCGTCCATTCTTGCATCCGGAGTAAAACGTGCCAAAGTCCCGTTCGGTCCCGGCGAGCGGATGGAGTACGACGTCAAGTTCGGTGCGCTCAGAGTCGGGAACGCACACATGGAAGTAGTCGCGCTCGACAACCTTCGCGGCAGGCCGGCGTGGCACACCGCATTCTGGGTACAGGGCGGAAATTTCCTCTACCGCGTAAACGATGTGTACGAGAGCTGGATGGACGCCGAGACGCTCTCGTCGCTCCGCTTCGTGCAACAGCTGGAAGAGGGTGGGAAGGAGACCGAGCGCAGATTCGAGATCTATCCCGAGCGCGGGGTGTACGTTCAGACCACCGAGAATCCCGCCGTCGAGGCGAAGACGGTCAATCAGCCTCTCGACGACGGCTCGTTCCTCTATTTCATCCGCACGATTCCGCTGGCGGTTGGGCAGACCTACGACTTCGACCGGTACTTCCGGCCGGACCGAAATCCGGTGCGCATCCGCGTCCTCCGGCGCGAGCGAATCAGAGTGCCCGCGGGCACCTTTGAGGCGATCGTTATCCAGCCCGTGATAAAGACCAAGGGTATTTTCTCCGAGAATGGCCACGCCGAAATCTGGCTTTCGGACGATGACCGCCACATCATGCTTCAGCTCAAGTCGAAGCTCTCCTTCGGCTCGCTGAACCTTTATCTCAAGTCCTACTTCCCATCGCCAAGCCCGTAGGTAAGCGCGGCTCCCCTTCCCCCACCCGTTCCCGCTCCACGTCTTCAAGCGGACGCGGAGGCCGTGCAAAATCCGGAGGTGCTCCGGCGGAGTCGATAGCGGAGGCGGATCTCTCCAAAGTCCGCACCGTCCCGATCGAACGGCGTCCGAACAAAGTCGCAGCCGCGGAGTTTGCAACGCTTCCGGGAGCGAATCGGAGCTTCTCCGCATTTCTCAGATCACTTCCGGACGTTCTCGTCGCGCGTGACTTCCTGCGCGTAGTCGACGCAGTTGCAACGGCAAAAAGAAATGGCCGCGCCGTCGTCGTGATGCTGGGCGGCCACATCGTGAAAACCGGACTCGCGCCGCTTCTGATCGATCTCATGAACCGCGGGGTGATCACACATCTCGCCATGAACGGATCGGCCGCGATTCACGATTACGAAATCGCGCGCTTCGGGGCAACATCGGAGGACGTCGCGCGCGGATTGGTGGATGGCACCTTCGGCATGGCCGAAGAGACCGGTCGCGGAATGAACGAAGCGTTCTCGGCCGGAATGAAAAATGGTTGGGGGATGGGGGAGGCGCTCGCCCGTGCTCTCGAGCAATTGCCGCTGTCGAATCCCGATCTATCGGTGATGCTTTCCGCTTTCCGCCTGGGGATTCCCTTCACCGTTCACGCTGCGCTCGGCGCTGAGATCATTCATCAACACCCGGCGGCGAGCGGAGCGGCGATCGGCGACACGAGCCACCGCGATTTCCGCCGCCTCGCTGCGTCGCTGCCCGCGCTGCACGATGGGGGAGTAGTGTTGAATCTCGGAAGCGCCGTGATAATGCCGGAGGTTTTTCTGAAGGCGCTGACGATCGCGCGCAATCTCCACGCAGGCAAGCCGACCGGATTCACGACCTGTGATCTCGACATGCAACGGCACTACCGCCCGCGCGTAAACGTGGTGCAGCGCCCGACTCAGGGGAGCGGGAAAGGCTACGAGATAACGGGACACCACGAGATCATGGTCCCGTTATTGGTTTGGGGGGTTGTGGAAGCGTTGGAACGCGGGTGAGGGATGGGGCGATTCCTCCGCATCGGAGCGCCCCGATCCCAACGCCGTTTAGTACCGGGTGAGTCTCGTCCCCGCGAATTTCTCTCTGAGCCGCGCAGCAGTACCCGGCGAAAGAACGCGAATACCGAAGTACAGCAGCCCGCCGACAATGAGTATCTTCACCGCGAGCGCTACCAGCCAGAAAGTCAGACCGATAATGCCGCCGAACAGGTTGAAGACCATACCCACCGCAAACATCCCGAGCATGGCGAAAAGGCCGATCATGAAGATGGCGCGTAACATGACGTTCTCCAAAACAGTGACAGATATCCCTACGCTACACCTGGTCGGTCGGTTTCAGAAGAGGCAATAAGCTGAGCCCGGAAGTCGTTGTCGTCGGCGGCGGTCTGGTTGGCCTCGCCACTGCCGTGGCCATCGGGGAGCGTGGGTTGGCCGTGACGCTCATCGGGGAGCACAGGCCAGGCGAGGCGTCGCCGGCTGCGGCGGGCATGCTGGCACCGTCTGTTGAGCGGGCAGTTGGTCCGGCGCACGAATTTGGAGTCGCAGCGCGTGATCGCTATTCGACATACGTCGAGTTTCTGGCCGAGCGAACGGGCATTCGAGTGCCTCTCAACCGCCTGGGCATCCTTCAGGTCGCCCTCAGCGAAAAAGGGATCAAAGGCCTCAAGAAAGCAGCACTTCCCACGAGCCGCTGGCTCGACGCAAAGGACCTCCGCGAGCTCGAGCCCGCTCTCTCTCACGGCATCGGCGCAATGTTCAACCCGAACGACGGCGCGGTCGACAACGCCGTTCTCTTGACCGCGCTTCTTCGGCTTGCATCGATCAACCCGCGCATCAGGATGCTGGACGACGCCGTCACGGAAGTTGAGCCTCGAAAGACTTCGGCGATGGTGAGGACGAAATCCGGCGCGACCTACACTGGCAGCCACGTCGTCCTCGCCGCCGGTGCCTGGGCGGGACAGATCTCCGGCGCGCGACTGGCTCGCGCGATCCAGCCAGCGCGCGGCCAGCTTGTGTCGTACGCAGCTGCTCCGGTCCGTCATGTCGCGTACGGGCCTCGAGGTTATGTCGTCCCGCGCGGGGATTCGACTATTGGAGGGAGCACGATGGAAAGCGTGGGCTTCGACACAGCCACCACTGACGAGGGAATCGAGAAAGTCCGCTCTGCGTCCGAAGAGATCTGTCCGGCGCTCTCGCTCAGCAAATCGACTCGCTCATGGGCCGGGCTGCGGCCTGTAACACCCGACATGCTGCCCATGCTTGGACCCGATCCCGAATATCAGTCACTGATCTACGCCTGTGGTCATTCGCGCAACGGGGTGCTCATGGCCCCCCTGACGGGGGATTTAGTCGCCGATCTCGTGACTGGAACACCACTTAGCCTCGACTTGTCACAATTTCGCCCCGACCGTTTTTGATGTAGAT
>JALYYH010000213.1 GCA_030946665.1 Gemmatimonadota bacterium | reverse complement strand
GCTCGGGGCCGGTGCGCACTTCGACCTGCCGCCCACTGCACGCAACGAGCGCCAGCATCGACAGCGAGGCCATCAACATTCGCATAACGACTCCTCCGCAATTGGCTGTGAGTGATCTTGCGGGCGTTCGTTGCAAGAGATGTGCGAGGTTCCGTTTCTCCTATGCGCGCGGAATCGTGAGCGTCATCGTGGTGCCAACTCCGAGGGTGCTCAACGCGGTCAGTGTTCCCCCCATGCCGCGGGCGAATGCACGACTGATCGCGAGGCCCAATCCAACGCCGTCATTCGGGTCCTTTCTTCCTGATTCGATTTGAACGAACGGCTCGAAGATCGACTCGAGTTTGGAGAGCTCTATCCCGATCCCGGTATCTTCGACCGACACGAATGCGTGCGTCGCGGCGCCATTCTCACTCGATACAATCTCGCCGCAGCGAACTCGAATCTCACCGCCGGCATCGGTGAACTTCAGCGAGTTGCTCAGCAGGTTGATGACGATCTGTTTGAGCTTCTCCGCGTCGGCCAGCACCATCACCGTAGAATCGCAGCCCTCATTCTGGTACCGGAGATTCTTGGCGCCCACCTGGGGGACGACCATCGCTTCCGCCTCACGTATCGCTGCATCGAGCGGGACCTTCGCGGTCCTGTAGGCGATTTGCCCGGATTCGACTTTCGCAAAATCGAGAACCGTGTTGATCAGGCCGAGCAAATGTTGCGAGCTTCGCTTGATGCGGCCGAGCGCGTCAGATTGCGCCGGAGTTACGGGTCCATGCACGCCGAAGTCGATCAGGTCAGCGTATCCGCCGATGGCATTTAGTGGTGTCCGGAGCTCGTGCGACATCATCGCCAGGAAAGCGCTCTTTGAGCGATTCGCTTCATCCGCCGCGCGCTTCTCGGCTTCGGCATTCAGCCTGGCCATCCTCTCCGCCCGCGACGCGCTTCGCAGTTCGATCTCGCGTTTGGCCGAGGCCGCCAGTTCGGTAAGCACTTCTATCTCTGTCGAGGTCCATCGCCGCGGCTTGGTGTCGATCGCGCAGAAGGAGCCGATGGCCTGACCGTCGTCCATGACCAGGGGAATGCCAAGGTACGCGCGCACGCCCAGGCTTTTCACTGTCGGAACCGAGCGGTAGATCGGATGGGCTTCGGCGTCCTCGACGATAAGTGGGGCCGAGGATTGAATTGCATAATGACAGAATGTCCGACCGGTGAGCTGCCGGTCGGACTGCAATGGCTCTCCAAAACCGGTCGCGCTCTTGTAGAAGTCGCGATCCGCGTCGACCAGCGACATGAACGCGACCGGAACACCGAGGACTTTCACCGCCAGCCGTGTCATCCGGTCGAATACTTCCTCGACCTCGGTGTCGAGCAGTCCAGTAGCCTCGAGCGCCGCGAGTCGAAGCGGGTCTTCGATCGTGTCGGCAAGCGACGCTTCAGGATCGGAGGTTGTCCTCCGAATCCGCTCGAATGTCCCAGTGAAGTCGTTTTCTGTGCGCAGCGTCGCCTACTTGTAGATCAGGTACTGTCGGGTTCTCTCCCGAAAAGCGTACGCTGCCTTGTACTCCCGGTCAATCAGAACGTCCGGATCCTCGCCGCGGAGGAGGGCCCCCCTCACTGCCGGAGCCCCGAAGCGCAGGTCAAAAGCGCGGTTATCGATCGTCAGCCTGCTGCCAGCGGTCTTGTTGATAGCCCACAGCAGGTTTGCACCCACGCGCGCCGACTGAAGCGCGCTTCGATTGGTGACACTGATTTTGATTCCGGGGATCGACTGTCCGGGATATTTGCCATCCGTTGGATTCACCGGGGTGAAATTCTGGACGTAGAAGCGCACTCCCGGTAGGTCGCGATCCCTGAGAATCGCGACCGTCGCCGCCGCGTTCAGCCATGGTGCGCCGACAACCTGAAATGCCTCGGGCGTGCCTCGTCCCACCGAAAGGTTCGTCGCCTCGAACGCTACGAGTCCCGGATAGAGCATCGCGCTCTGAAGCGATGGCATGTTGGGCGAAGGCCTGACCCAGGGCAGTCCGGTGAGGTCGAACCACACATCTCTCCTCCAGCCCAGCGCCGGAACGACGTGGAGATCCGCGTGGATCTTCATCACGTCGTTGAAGTAGAGCGCCATCTCACCGACCGTCATGGCGTGACGAAGCGGAACTGGCCAGAGCGCGAAGGCAAGGCCCGGGCGCCCGGGCGCCGGATCTTCGGGATTCGCGAGCGAGCCGTCGAGCACCGGACCTTCAATGATGTATCCCGTGATTGGATTCGGTCGATCGAGCACGATGATCGGCTTGTGCACTCGCGCCGAAGCTCGCATCGAGTAGACCATCGCTCCCACGTACGTCCAGGTGCGGGTGCCAATGTCCTGGAGGTCGTAGACGAGCGCATCGAGCCGGGCGAGAATGCTGTCGGGAGGAGCCATCGTCTCTCGCCCGTACAGCGAGTACACCGGCAGTCCACTTCTCGCATCGACTTCGCTCGCGATATTCTCGTGGTCCTCGGTGCCGCGAAGACCGTGTTCGGGAGAAAAGAGCTGTACCAGCTGCACGTTGGCGTCGCGTGCCTTTCTGTCTCTCAGGAGGTCGATGTCGGAGGTGCCCTTCTCGTTTATTCCGGTCTGATTCGTGAGCAGGCCAATGCGCTTTCCGCGAATGAGATGTATGCTATCGCTCAGCAAAACGGTGATGCCGGTCCTGACTCGGGCCTCCGCCAGCTCTCCAGTGGGATCGAGCTGCTTGTTGACCACCACGCAGGCGGCGCAGACGGGTACGAGTAGTGCCAGCAGCCGATTGTATCGCATCATCGCAGGTTGTCCGGTAATTTTGGTTGTGTCGGTGGTACCATATGATAGTCGCTGGCGTTCCGGGGCGCTGACCGACGGGGACGACCACCGCAAACGTCTTGCCTAGCCACCTCCATCCCTTTCTTATGGCGCTGACTGCGATCGACTGGGCGATTGTCGCTGCCTACTTCATCCTCTCGGTAGGTATTGGGCTCTACTTCACGAAACGCGGGGGCGAGAGCCTCAACGAGTACTTCCTCTCCGGCCGACAGGTAACGTGGTGGCTCGCGGGAGCATCCATGGTCGCGACCACGTTCGCGGCCGATACACCACTCGTCGTAACGGGCCTCGTTTCCCAACACGGCGTCGCGGGAAACTGGCTTTGGTGGAACATGCTGATGAGCGGCATGTTGACCGTGTTCTTCTTCGCCCGGCTGTGGCGCCGCGCAAATGTCATGACCGACGTCGAGTTCGCCGAGATCCGTTACAGCGGTCGACCAGCAGCCGTTCTGCGCGGGTTTCGCGCTCTTTACCTGGCGATCCCCATCAATCTGATCATCCTCGGATGGGTCACCAAGGCGATGATCAAGATCCTGACGATCTCGCTGGGTCTTCGCGACGTCAACGT
>JALYYH010000206.1 GCA_030946665.1 Gemmatimonadota bacterium | reverse complement strand
GTATCTGCACATTCCGCAGATTGCCGCGGTTATGGGACAATGCGTAGCGGGGGGAGCGTACCTTCCGGCGCTATCGGACGTCATCCTGATGGTGAAGGGAAGCTCCTTCATGGGACTAGGCGGTCCCAACCTCGTCAAAGGCGCCACCGGACAGGTCGTCGATGCCGAAACGCTCGGCGGTGCGTCGACCCACACCGAGATCAGCGGCGTCGCGCACTATGCCCTCGACAACGACGAGGCATGCATCGTCAAGATTCGCGATCTGCTCGAGCGTCTTCCGACGTCGAGTCGGGACCTCGCGCTGATGCCGCGCGAAAGCGGAGCGATCGCCAACGCCGAGCGGCTATACGATCTGCTTCCGTCCGATCACCGCATGTCGTACGACGTGCACGAGATTCTCGCCGCGATTCTCGACAATGGGAAGATCGATGAATTCCAAGAGGGCATCGCTCGCGAGATGATCTGCGGCGACGGCCGAATCGACGGAATCAGCGTCGGCGTCATCGCCAATCAGCGCGGCCTGATCAAGGGACGCGAGGGGGAGAAGCCGCGCTTTGGCGGAATCGTCTACGCGGAAAGCGCCGAGAAAGTCGCCTACTTCATCGATCGCTGCGACAGGCTCGGTATCCCGCTGCTGTTCGTGCAGGATGTATCCGGGTTCATGGTCGGAACTGAAGCCGAGCAGGAGGGAATCATTCGCGCCGGTGCGCGCTTCGTCGAGGCGATGGCGACCGCTCTCGTCCCGAAGATCGTTCTCACCATCAATCACGCTTCGGGAGCCGGCTATTACGCGATGGCTGGTCAGGGCTTCGACCCGGATTTCATCCTGAGCTGGCCCACAGGGCGAATGGCCGTGATGGAAGGTGAGTCCGCCATTCAAGCTGTTCACGGACCCGCGCTGGAGGCGGCGAAGAAAAACAAAGGGGAAGCATCGGCTGAGGTCACGGCGGCGGTCGACGAAATGCGCGCAGACTACGAGCACCAGCTCGATGCGCGCTACGCGGCAGCACGCGGTTTCGTCGATGCTATCGTCTACCCGGAGAACACCAGGGAGATGTTGAGCCTTGCCCTGCGCGCCACGCTGCACAATCCGGGGCCGCACCTGGGCCCGTTCGTGTTGCCTCCTCATCTCGGAGAAAGCAGTTGAAGGAGATCGTGCGCGTGGCCGCCGGTCAGGGTTTTTGGGGCGACGACCTCGACGCGCCTCGGCGTCAGGTGGAAGGAGGGGAGATCGACTACCTGATGCTCGATTATCTGGCCGAAGTGACGATGTCGATTCTGCAAAAACAGAAAGAGCGCGATCCAACACTTGGATATGCGCGCGATTTCATCGGCGCGATGGAGAGCATTCTTCCTGCAGTGCTGGATCGGGGCGTGAAGGTCATCGCCAATGCCGGCGGCGTAAATCCACGCGCGTGCGCGGAGGCGGTGAGGTCGGTGGGCGCGCAGCGTCGCGGAACCAAGTTGCGGATCGGCGTTGTCACTGGCGACGACCTGCTCGGCCGTCTCGACGATCTGATGGCGCAGGGGCACCCTCTCGCCAACATGGAGACGGGAGAGCCACTCTCGGCGGTCAGAGAGCGCGTGGTGTCAGCGAACGCCTACATCGGATCGGAGCCCATTGTCGAAGCGCTTCGCGGTGGCGCTAACGTCGTCATAACCGGCAGATCGACCGACACCGCGCTCACCATGGCACCGCTCCGCCACGAGTTTGGCTGGCGGGCAGAGAGCTGGGATCAGCTCGCCGCTGGCATCGTTGCTGGGCACATCATCGAGTGCGGCGCGCAATGCTCGGGTGGAAATTGTTTGTACTATTGGAAATCCATTCCCGATCTCGCGAACGTCGGCTACCCGCTGGTCGAGGCGCGCGCCGACGGCACCTTCGTCGTGACGAAGCATCCCGGCACTGGAGGCAGGGTATCCGTACCTACGATCACCGAGCAGCTCGTCTATGAGATGGGCGACCCTCACTCATACATCACCCCCGACGTCGTCGCGGATTTCACGACGATTCGGTTGGCGCAGGACGGTGAGAATCGTGTCCTGGTGTCGGGTATCAAGGGCAAGCCACCCACCGACAGGCTCAAGGTCTCGGTTGCGTATCGCGCCGGGTTCAAGGCGATCGGGACGCTCGTCTACGCATGGCCGGAGGCGCTCGACAAAGCTCAGCTCGCCGACAGAGTTCTCCGCGAACGGCTCGACCGCCTCGGACTCAAGTTCGATCGCGTCCTCACCGAGTTCGTCGGAGCAAATGCGTGTCACGGACCGCTTGCTGGTGAAACTCCCGATGCGCCGGAGGTTCAGCTGCGCTTTGGCGTTCGCGGGCCTGACAGGGCGGCGGTGGAACGATTCACGCGTGAGATGGCACCGCTCGTTCTGAACGGCCCGCCGAGTGTGACGGGTTTCGCCGGCGGGAGACCAAAGGTGGAAGAGATAGTGGCGTACTGGCCAGCCTTGATCGACAAGTCGGTCGTGAGACCAAAAGTCGAGATCATCTCATGAGGGTACGCCTGCTGGATATCGCGCACGCGCGCTCCGGCGACAAGGGTGACACTGCGAATGTTGGTGTCATCGCTCTCGAGCCCCGCTGGTACGACGTGCTCGAGAAGTTCGTCACGCGCAACAAGGTCGCTGAGCACTTCCGGGGCATTGTCGAAGGAGATGTCGAGCGATACGAGCTTCCGAACCTGAATGCGCTCAACTTCCTGCTGCACGGCGCGTTGGACGGCGGCGGGACGCTCTCGCTCAAGACGGATGCGCAGGGTAAAGTGTTCTCGACTGCATTGCTGAGAATGGTTCTCGATGTGCCGGACGCGGAGGCGGAGCGGCTCGGTCTTCCGACCGCCCAATGAGCAACATTAGGGTGACGGCCGACGGAGCGATCGGCAGAATCACCCTCGCCCGCCCGGAGAAGAGGAACGCGCTTGACCGCGCCACCGCCGATGAGCTGGCCGAGGCGCTCTTCGCGCTCAGCGAATCGCCGGTCAACGTCGTAGCTATCGATGGGGAAGGTCCCGACTTCTGCACGGGCGCCGATCTGGGCGCGCTCGAGGAATTGCTCGATGCACCACGACAGGAGCACATCGACGACGCCAAAGCGCTCGGTCACGTGTTTCACACGATCCGGCGGATGGACAAGCCCGTCGTCGCGCTGGTGAAGGGACGCGCCTACGGCGGCGGCGCGGGACTGGCTACTGCCTGTGATATAGTCCTCGCGCACGAAGACGCGAGGTTCGCCTATCCGGAGGTCACAATCGGCTTCGTTCCCGCGATGGTGATGACGATGCTGCGTCGGTCGGTGGGCGAGAAGCACGCCTTCGATCTGGTGAGCTCCGGACGGATCCTCAGCGCCGACGAAGCCAAAGACATCGGCCTCGTTTCGCGGGTCTTCGCCGCCAAAGAATTCGAAGGACTCTCGAAGGGGCTGCTCGGCCAGCTGGCCAAACTGCCAGCGACCGCGATGGCCGCTACCAAGTCGCTTTTTTACAGGCTCGACAATCTCGGATTTCTCGACGGTATATCGGCGGGAATAGTCGCAAATGCCGATGCGCGCGCCACCAACGATTTCCGGGAAGGGGTGAAACGATTTACCAGCCGCGGGAAGAAAAAATGACTCCGGTAACGATCGCCAAGCTCGCACTGATGCTCATCGCCGCTGTCCTGCTCACCTGGGGAATTCGCACCGACGAGAGCGCACTGCGATGGGCTGGAATCGGATTCCTCTTCGCCGCGCTGATCCTCCGCTTCTTCAAACCTCGCAACCCGCGCGGACTTCGGTGACGCGACCGCGCCCCACGACGATAGTCGACGCTCCCCGCCTTTCCAGGAAACTGGGCGTCGACCTCGTGCTGGCAAGCGAAACGCTCCAGTACACCGGCAGCTTCAAGTTCCGCGCAGCGCACAACGTCGCTTCCACCGTCAGGCAAGGGCACATCATCACCGCATCGTCCGGCAACTTCGGGCAGGCCATCGCTTACGCGTGCTCCCTGTTCAACAAGCGCTGCACGGTGGTGATGCCGGCGACCGCGCCGAAAATCAAAGTCGACGCGGTGAGGGAATACGGCGCTGAAGTCGATCTCGTTGATGTGAAAAAGAAGGGAAGGCTCGAGCGCCTGGCGGAGCTGGCGAAACAGTATCCCGACGCCTACGTCGCGAGTCCCTACGATGATCCGCTCGTAATCGAGGGAAACGCGGGCCTGGCGAAAGAGCTGTTCGCGCTTGGACTAGACCTCGATTTCATCATCGCTCCGATCGGCGGCGGCGGCCTCACTTCTGGACTGGTGAAGGCCGTCGAGAACAGCGGGAAGAAGACGAAGGTGTTGGCCGCGGAGCCAACGCTGGCGAATGACGCCGCCGAATCGTTCAGGGTGGGGCACCTCGTTGCCTCGACCGATGAATCGGCGACGATTGCGGACGGGGCCCGCATGCTCCGGCTTGGCGATCGAAACTGGGAGATCCTGAGTCACGGTCTCGCTGGTGTGATCGAGGTGTCCGAGGAGCAGATCATGGAGGGAGTGAGACTCCTGTTCGCTCTGGCAAATCTCAAGGCCGAGCCAACGGGCGCACTCGCACTCGGCGCGGTGCTCGCCGAGCCGGAGCGCTTCAAAGGGAAGCGGGTCTGCTGCGTGATCAGCGGAGGTAACGCCGATCCGGCACTGTACGCGCGGCTGGTCGAAGGGATCTGATCGACCGGAAGAGCTATTCGCGGCGCAACAATTACGCGTGCGGCTCGCGGTGATGTCGGGTGCGCCGGCTGCGCTAACTTTAGGCTGATGTCAAAACCGACTCTACAAGACGCACGTGACCTGCTCAAGAGCGCATTCGGCTATGAGAAGTTCCGTCCAGGCCAGGAAGCGGCGGTGGCTGCGATCCTGGCCGGAAAGGACACGGTGGTGGTGCTCCCGACGGGCGGTGGCAAATCGCTATGCTTCCAGGTTCCCGCGCTGCTGATGCCCGGACTCACGGTCGTGGTGTCGCCCCTCATCTCGCTGATGAAGGACCAGGTCGACGCGCTCACCGCGCGCGGCTTGCCCGCGGCTTTCATCAACAGCACTCTGTCGGCGGGACAGGTCTCCGACCGGTTGGTGCGGGTCGAACGCGGCGAGATCAAGCTTTTGTACGTAGCGCCCGAGCGGTTCGACTATGGGAGGACGGCAGAGCGACTTCGCAAAGCGGGAGTATCACTCCTCGCCATCGATGAAGCTCACTGCATCAGCCAATGGGGGCACGATTTCCGACCCAGCTATCTTCGCGTCAAGAAGGTCCGCGAAGAGCTCGGCTCGCCGACGACGATCGCCCTGACTGCAACGGCGACTCCTGATGTGCGCCGCGACATCGCCCGCGAGCTAGCGCTGAGAGATCCGGAAACCATCATCACCGGCTTCGATCGTCCGAATCTCAGCTATTACGTCGTTCCCGTGAGGAATGACGCCGAGAAGGAGAAGAGACTCGCGGAGATACTCGGGAAGCACGACGGCCTGGCGGTCATCTACGCCTCGACGCGAAAGGCAGTCGACCACCTCACGGCAGTTCTCGAGCGCGCCCGCATCTCGGCCGCTGGTTATCACGCGGGTCTCGACGATGCGCGAAGACATGAAGTGCAGGAGGCGTTCATGTCGGAGAAAATCCGCGCAATCGTCGCGACCAACGCGTTCGGGATGGGAATCGACAAGCCGAACGTCCGCCTGGTGATTCACTATGCTATGCCGGGCACGCTGGAGGCCTATTACCAGGAAGCCGGGCGTGCCGGCCGCGACGGACTCCATTCGGACGTTTTTCTCCTGCACGCGTTCCCCGATCGCTTCACGCACGAGTTCTTTATCAAGGGTTCCTACCCGGAGAGAGCCGCAGTCGAGCAGATCTACGAGGCTCTGAAAAAACTTTCGGATGAGCAGGGATTCGTTGGCGCGGCACCCGAAGACTTCGTCCGTCTGGTGAAGGCAAAACTCAACACCAGGGAGATTGAAGGAGCGCTCCGGATCCTGGAGCGCAGCGGCGCGATGGCATCGAGCAACGGCGAGCAGACGCGTGTTCACGTGCGGCTTCTCGCGACTCCGGAGAGGGTCAAGCGCGAGCTCAGCGGTGACGCGAACGCCGAGCTCGGCCTATTGCGCGCGCTTTGGCGTGGTGTGGGATCCTCCCTCAGCACTGGGGCCGTAATCGATCTCGACGGACTTCCGCCGGGCCTGGGCGGTGCCGTCGCATCCATCCCGCTGCTCGAATCGCTCGAGGCCCGCCAGTTTCTGGCATGGGAAAGAACTGGAAACGGACTCTATCTGGCCGACAGGAATGCGCCCCTCTCGAAATTCCGGATCGATTGGGCGCTGATCGATCGTCGTCGTGGCGCCGAGCTTTCGAAGCTGCAGGCAGTCCAGAAGTACGCGTATACCAAAGATTGCCGACGCGGCTTCGTGCTCCGTTATTTTGGCGATCCAGCCGCGCGAGTACGTTGCGATGGTTGCGACAACTGCCTCGGAATCACCGCGGTGGCGAGCGAGGCGGAAGATTCGCAACCACAGCGTCGCGAAAAAACGGCGCCCCGCAGCAGGTCGCGACCGCACGAAACGGTCGATGATGTAACGTTCGGACCTGCCGAGGAACGAGCGCTGGCCGCGCTCAAGACCGTCCGCACCCGAATTGCGCGCGAGGAACAAGTGCCCGCGTATATTGTATTCTCCGATCGCACGCTCGCTGAGCTGGCGGTCCGGCGTCCCCGGTCTCTCCGCGCTTTGCAGGACGTTCGCGGAGTGGGTCCGATGAAGCTGGAACGGTACGGCGCGCGTTTTCTTGCCGCGATTGCCGAGCTGGATGAAACCGAGGCCGCATGATCCCTGCGCGCCGCAACCTGCGCCACGCTTGAAATGAAATCGAAAACTCCTTTCTCCATTGTCGCCCTCCGAGGCGCGACGGCATTTGCGGCGTTATGCTGTTCCGTGGTGTCGGTCGCCTCGGGTCAGCTCCCGACCGTCGGCCCGCCCAGCAACGCGCTTCCGTTCGATCCCTCCGTTACCGTTGGCACGCTCCCGAACGGGATGCACTACTACATCCGCGAGAACCACAGGCCCGAAAAGCGCGCAGAACTGCGGCTCGTGGTCAATGCCGGATCCGTTCTGGAGGACGACGATCAGCGCGGATTGGCTCACATGGTCGAGCACATGGCGTTTCGCGGGACCAAGCGATTCCCGGGCAATCAGGTCTCGAGCTACCTCGAGTCGGTGGGAATGCGTTACGGTCCAGACATCAACGCAGTCACCAGCTTCGACGAAACGGTCTACATGATCACGATTCCCACCGACACTACAGCCATCGTCGAGAAGGGATTCCAGATTCTATCCGAGTGGGCGCACAATCTCGCCTTCGACCCGTCGCAGATCGAGAAGGAGCGGCCAGTGGTGATCGAGGAATGGCGCTTGGGACAGGGCGCCGAGAACCGCATGCAGAACAAGTGGTTCCCGGTGCTGTTCACAGGTTCGAAATACGGCGCGCGTCTACCGATCGGCGACAAGACCACACTGGAGACTTACAAGCCGGCAACGCTGAAGCGGTTCTACGACACGTGGTATCGGCCAGACCTCATGGCGGTGGTCGCCGTGGGCGATTTCGACAAGAAACAAGTCGAGACTCAAATCCGACGTTATCTCGGCGCCATTCCGCGCGCGACGAATCCGAGGGCGCGGAGCCCCTTTCCAGTGCCGCCACACGACAGCACCCTCGTCTCGGTGAACAGCGACAGGGAAGCGACGCGCTCGGTGATCAGACTGCTGTACAAGGAGCCGAAGCGCTTGAACACGACTGTAGCAACGTACAGGCAACACCTGGTCGAGCAGCTCTTCGGCGGAATGTTCAACGATCGCTTCTCGGAGATCACTCAGAAACCGAATCCGCCGTTCATCAATGCTTTTGCGTCTCAGGGTGACCTCGTCCGCTCGGCGGAATCGTTCTCGCTCACTGCGATCGTTGCCGACAACGGGATTCCGAGGGGACTCAACGCCCTGCTCGCCGAAGGTGAGCGCG
>JALYYH010000201.1 GCA_030946665.1 Gemmatimonadota bacterium | reverse complement strand
GTGCGCCCGACCTGAGCAAGCAGAGAATCATGGGTCGCCGGGATACCCTGCTCCTTCCCACCGACATCAACTACCATCGCGACCACCTGGGGATCGTCCAGAACAACTTCAGAAACGTCATCCGAATCGGTGAGGGTGACGAAGTCCAGGATGTGCCGCATCCGCTCTCGCCGGTGGGGCTCCAGGAGTACGACTACGCCATTCACGACTCGCTGCAGATTCGACTCGGCGCGCGGGTGCTCGACGTGTATGAGGTGAGAGTCCGCCCCAAAGACGATCGTAAGCCGCGCGCAGTCGGCGCCGTTTACATCGATCGCGAGAGCGGGGAAGTCGTCCGGATGGCGTTCAGCTTCACCCGCGCCGCGCTCATCGACAAGGACCTCGAGGACGTCTCGGTGGTGCTGGAGAACGCGTTGATCGAAGGCCGTTTCTGGTTGCCGCGCCGACAGGAGGTCGAGATCCGGCGCACCGGCTCGTGGCTCGACTACCCTGCGCGAGGAATCATTCGTGGACGCTGGGAGATCTGCTGCTACGCTGTGAACACCGGGATTCCGCCCAGCTTCTTCGCCGGCCCGGAGATCGTGCTCGCACCGCCCGCAGAGCGAGCGCAGAGGCCATTTCCGTTCACCGGGCAGGTGCTCGATTCGCTGCCTCCCGACGTGCGCGCCGTCACTGACGATGACGTGCAGAGGGTCCAGGAAGAGGCCCGCTCGCTGGTCCGCGCTGCTGCACTTGCTCGCAGCCGCAGCTTCGCCTTTTCCGCCCGTCACGTCTCCGATATTGCGCGGTTCAACCGGGTCGAAGGACTCGCGCTCGGAAGCGGTCTGTTGCAGCGCATAGGGGCTGGGTTCGCGCTGGCGGCGTCCGGTCGATACGGCTTCAGCGACGAGCGATTCAAGGGACGTGGTGCGCTCGAGTATAGAACCGGTGCTGGATCATCTCTCACACTCGCCGCCGAGCGGCAATACCGGGACGTGAGCGACGATCGGGAGACCTCGCTGGTTCGCAACAGCATCGCGGCGCAGGAGTTCGGGAGCGACTACACCGATACCTACGATGTCCGCGGGATGTCTCTGACGGGTTCAATGGCGCGTCCCGGTTGGAGGCCGTCCTTCGAGGCGGCGTACGAGCGGCACGAGCCGGTGTTCGTTCACGCGCGACCAGCGAGCGGACGCTTCGAGTCGACAATACCTGCGCTTCCGGTGCGCGAGCGTCGACTGACCCTGGGTCTCGATCGATCCGCGAGCCTGACCGCTGGCGGTTACGAGCTCGGGGCGCATCTGGCTCTGAGCGGAATTCGGAAGGATAGTCCAGGCGGCCCAAAGGATAAGTATCTCCGGCCATCTGTAGTCCTCGACCTGCAGCGACCCTTTGGCTCGAGTCGACTCGTGCTTCATACCATCGGCGGGGCAATCATTACCAACGCCACTGCTCCGGCGCAGCACCTCATCTACCTCGGCGGACCAACCAGTAGCCCGGGCTACGAGTTCCACGAGTTCGTCGGTCGGGTCGGCGTGAGCCAGCGTCTGGAATGGCGGTTTCTCGCCCCCTTCATCCCGATCCCGCTTGGAAGGTATGGAAAAGCCCCCGGCACCGTTACGCTCGCGCCATTCGCGACAGCTGTGTGGATCGATCGGCCCGCTCCCTTCAGGGCGCAGCGTCAGGGCTGGTATCCGGCGCTGGGGTTGGGAGCGCTAACTGTTTTCGATGTGATCAGGCTCGACGTTGCTCGCGGGCTCAGAGGCGGACGGTGGACAATCTCCGTCGACGTCGGACGCGATTTCTGGAGCGTGCTTTAGAACGATTGCGCACTCGCCCTCAGTGGCCGGGTCTATTCCGGCCCGTTTGCCCAGCGTACTTGGTAGCGCTGTCCGTCGCGTGAGCGCGCGATTCGACCCGGATTGATTTGGCTACGGCGGGCAAGGTCCGTCTTGGTAGGCTTCCGTTATGTCTTTCGCGGTCAAATCACTCATTGCCGATAGCTGGCTTCTCCCCGGGCTGCGAGAGCTGCTTCCCGCGGCCTCGGTCGAACTCATCGAGTCCAAGGTCGATGGCAGCTATTGGGAGACCGCGGTAACCGAATCGCTGCTGCGAGACGACGAGATTCTTCAGGCGCTATCGCTCCGTACGCGTTGTGGGATTGCCATCGATCTGCTGGTCAGCTCACAGGCGCGGGATCTGGTCAGCGAGCGCCTCGCCCGACGGTTCGCCGTTCTTCCGCTCTCCGTTTCCGAGTCAACCCTCGAGATTGCCACGTCGAATCCGTTCGACATCGACTGCGAGAAGACGCTCGCGTTTGCCACACGGCGCAACGTGCGGATGCTTCTCGCCGCCCCAACCCGCATCCAGGAGCGAATCGAGGAGGTCTACGCGCCAGTTGAGCGGGTTACCAAGCTGATAGCCCGTCCCGACAGCTCGAAGATGCAGCCGATCATGGAAAAGGCCGACGCCACCGAGAACGATCTCGCTGGAAAGGATGCGGAGCGCCCCGTGATAAAGCTTGTCGACCATATCGTGGCCGAGGGAATTGCGGCTGGCGCGAGCGACATCCACCTGGAGTCGGGAGAGAGCGGAATCGCCGTGAGGTATCGGATTGACGGAATGCTGAAGGAAGTGATGGTGCTCCCGAAAGCAGTCGGCGTTCCCCTGGTGTCGCGCATCAAGATCATGTCCGAGATGGACATCGCCGATCGCCTGCGTCCGCAGGGCGGACGGGCGCGGGTCGCAATAAATGGCGCCCGCGTCGACCTGCGTGTCTCGACACTGCCCGCATCACACGGGGAGAAGGTGGTGATTCGAATCCTCGATTCGCGGGCCGCACTTCGATCGGTCGAGTCACTCGGGCTGGATCCCATCGACGGCCCACGGATCCAGAAGCTGCTCGAGGTACGCGAGGGGCTGATTCTCGTGACGGGTCCTACAGGATCCGGCAAAACGACGACGCTTTACGCGGCGCTCCGGCTTCTCCAGCACCGAGGGGTCAACATCATCACCGTCGAGGATCCAGTCGAGTACAGAATCCCTGGCATAGTTCAGGTGCAGATCCACGAGAAGGCGGGACTCACATTCGCTTCCGCGCTGCGATCGGTCCTGCGGCAGGATCCGGACGTAGTTCTCATCGGAGAGATTCGTGACCGCGAAACGGCAGCGATCGCGCTCCAGGCATCGCTTACCGGGCATCTCGTTTTCGCGACGCTCCACACCAACGATGCGTGTAGCTCGATAACGAGACTCACCGATCTCGGCGTGGACTCGGCGAAGCTGGCTGGAGCCCTCAAGGGTGTCGTCGCACAGCGACTGATTAGAAGACTATGTCCGGCGTGCAAGCTCGTCGCGAACGCCGGAGTACCGAGGAAACTGGTGGGCTCTATCCCCGAAGACTCAATGATCTACATTCCAATCGGCTGTCGCGAATGCTCGATGACGGGCTACTCGGGGCGAGTGGCGGTGACGGAAGTTCTTGTGGCAACGCCAGAGATCGAGCGATCGATCGCCGCAGGCGAAGCGCCCGACCGTCTGCTCTCAGCGGCTAGAGCTTCGGGAACGCGATCGCTATGGAGTTGTGGCGCTGCCCAACTGCTGGCGGGAAACACCAGCGCTCAGGAGCTGGTGCGGGTGCTCGAGCCCCAGACGTCACGCGCCCCAACCAGTGAGCTGCGCGGAGGATATGATTTACCGAGACCAATCGTGTACGAGAGACCCGCGCGGAGGCCGATGACCCAGATCGTACCAGGCGTCGTGGAAGTGTACGCGATTCGTCCGGATCACGGTGATTGGCGCGTACTAGTCCTGCAACGCTCAGCGGACGCCAATCGTCCCGGCTCGTGGGAAACGGTTTACGGAAAGATCGATTCGGGGGAACGTCCGGAGCATGCCGCCGTGCGCGAGCTTCACGAGGAGACTGGCCTCGAGCTCAACGCTCTCTACAACGTGACGGTCTCCAGCTTCTTTCTGCACGCGACCCAAACGATCCAGATGGCCATCGTCTTCGCGGCGTTCGTTGGAGAGTCGGCGATCATTCTCGGTGACGAACACCAGCGGTTCGAGTGGCTGACTCTCGACGAGGCGTGCGCTCGCTTCACCTGGCCCCGCGCCGCGCAGGCGCTAAAGGATGCGTACAAGCTCCTCGGCGCCGGCAATGCGGGACCGGTCGAGGACGTCCTCCGCGTAATCTAGCGGCGCTTGACGCTGGTGAGATTCTCCGGCCCCGCGGGGGCGTTGGGCTTCACCCGAACGCTCTTTGCCGGGATTCCCACATAGACGTGGTAGGGCCGCACGTCCTTGGTCGCGACAGCCATCGCGCCGACCATCGCCTGTTCCCCGACGTGTACTCCCGCCAGTACCGTCGCGTGATAGGTGATCCTCACACCATCGTCCAGGCGTGTCGGCGCGTCGGTCACATCACGCTGGTCGACGATACTGTGCGTGTGGCTATAGATGTTGGCGTAGTCGCTGATCGAGACGTTGTCGCCAAGTGAGATGCCGCCGCGATCGTCCAATAGCACATAACGGTGCACCACGACATTGTCGCCCACCTCCATGTTGTAGCCAAACGAGAACTCGACGTACTGGAACGCTTTGAAGTTCTCGCCGCACCGCTTGAAGATGTAGGGGGCGAGCAGTCGCCTCAGCTGCACGCCGAGCTCGACGTTCTGGCCCCCCGGCACGGTGCGGTCGAACGAATACCAGAGCCAAAGCAACGGCTTCACCTTCTGAAAGCGCGCGTCGTCGCACTCGGCGTAATACTCTGGCTCGAGCGTGACATTGCGAGGATCAAGCGCGGAAAGGGCGAGGCGCGTCGCTACGGGGAGTTTGCCGTCTTCGACTGCGGTTTCCCAGTTGCTCGCGAACTCGGGGTATGCGATTTCGCAGAGTGTTCGACGGCAGAGGGCGGCCCTGTCGGCTCCGGACGCGAGATCGGAACCGAGCTTCTCCAGCCATTGTGTCTCGATGCCGGAGATCGGCAGGGCGGGGAGCTTGCGAAGCGGATAGATCGGCATGTTCAAAGTCAAGATTAATGGTCTACGGGCCGGGACGCCCTCGCGCGCACGAGCGCTCTTTCGCGCTCAATTCGCGCCAATACCGTTTCCCAGTCATCATTCCGCAGATTCTGAAATGTGACGGTCAATGGCTGATCGAGATCTATCGCATTCTCGAACAAGTAAATCGCGCTCTGCGTTTCGCGTTGCTTCAGCCGTTGCTCCCCAAACCCGGAGCTGAGCGGCAGCACTTCGAGCGCGCGAAAATCGCGCCCGCTGCTGGTGATTACGAGCTCCCTCGGACTAAACGTCACGTCTGGCTGGACACCGTAAAATGACACGTACCAGAGGTCCGGCATTCGCCCACCGGTGCGTCGCGTGACCGCCGCTATCGACTGCTTGTTGCTCTCCTGCAGATCGCGAAGCGCCCGATAGGAATCAGGAGTGAGCAGGCGAATCAGATTTTCCTGCAGCGGTATCGCCCGCACTATCAGGCCCTGAAGCTCGAGTCTTATCGCGATGTCATCCTGACGGAGAGAGCCGAATCCAACGGGCACGTTCGCCCGCCCGATCGTATCATCGGATATCGGCGCGAGCGCGCCCTGCTGGGAGGATTGCCCTCCCGCTCCAGCACAGCCGGCTGCCACCGCGATCACAACTGCAAGTGAGAGCACGACCAGCGGCCGCTGCACCTCAATGCCGGAGTTCAAGGAAGTTTTTCGACCAGCTGCATGAGTGCCTCGAGAAGCTCGACACGTCCCTCGCCGCTGTGCGCGCTGAACGGCACGACCTGGTCGGGCGCCAGCATCAGAGAGCGCGAGATCTCGGCGGCTTTCTCCCGAGCAGCAGCCTTGCTCAGCTTGTCAGTTTTCGTCAGAGCCACGATCGTAGGCACCTCCAGCTCCGCGAGATAGTCCAGCATTGCGCGATCATCTTCGCTCGGTTCGCGCCTGATGTCCAGCAGCAGAACGATCCCCCGCAGCTGTGCCGTCCGCCTCAGGTAGCTATCGATCATCGGACGCCATCCCGCCTGCTTCTCTTTCGATATTCGCGCGTATCCGTAACCCGGCAGATCCACGAGCACGAAACTGTTGTTGATCCGGAAGAAGTTGATCTCGCGCGTTCGGCCGGGTGTGCGGCTCACACGCGCGAACGACTTCCGTCTCACGAGCGTGTTCAGAAGAGATGATTTCCCGACGTTGGAGCGTCCGGCGAAGGCGACCTCTGGAAGCGTAGATTCCGGGCGCCAGCCGTGGGTCTCCGCCATTCCCCCCATGAACTCCACGTTCCGGATGACGAGCCGATCGGCACCCGGGTCCGGCGGCATCCTAGTGCGTTACGGAATCGTAGAGAGCTTCGCCCGAAGAGGTCGAGGGCTGCGGCTGTGGGCGAAGAGCGAGAGCCAGCACCTCGTCCATCGTTTTCACCGGGTGGAAGCGGACGGAGGCCCGTACTTCTTCGGGGAGCTCTTCGATGTCCCGTGCGTTACCGTGCGGAATTATGACGTCGCTTACCTTGTTCCGGTGCGCCGCGACTGACTTCTCCTTCAGACCGCCGATCGGAAGCACTCGGCCGCGCAGCGTGATCTCACCTGTCATCGCGACATCACCGCGGACAGGGACGCCAGTGAGCGCGCTGATCACCGCCGTCGCGATAGCGATTCCCGCGGATGGTCCGTCCTTCGGCGTCGCACCCGCCGGCATGTGGATGTGAATGTCTTTCGTGCGATAGAACTCGGACTCGATGCCGAGCGGCCGCGCACGTGCGCGGGCGTAGGAGAGCGCCGCGCTGGCGGATTCTTTCATGACGTCGCCCAGCGTCCCGGTGAGCTGGACCTTGCCGCGGCCCCGCACTACACTGACCTCGATCTCCAGCACTTCGCCACCCGCCGATGTGTACGCGAGTCCTGATGCCACGCCTACTTTGTCGTCGAGCGACGTGTCGTCAGGATCGAAGGGCGGAGTTCCCAGCAACTCCTTGAGGTCAGCGACGCGAACCATGCGCGTCACCCCCTCAGTCGGGACCTCAGCTTCTTTGCGTGCAAGCTTTCTCGCCACTCGGGCAATCCTGCGCTCAAGCTCACGGACGCCCGCCTCGCGTGTGTAGCCGCGCATGATCGCCGTGAGCACATCCGGCTCCAGAATGACCTCGCCCCGCTTCAATCCGTTCGCCTCGATCTGTCTCGGCAACAGGTACTGTCTGGCAATCGCCAGCTTCTCGTGATCGAGATAACCGGCGATGCGGAGAATCTCCATTCTGTCGCGCAGCGGCTCGGGAATCCCGGCGAGTGAATTGGCCGTCGTGATGAACAACACCTGAGACAGGTCGTAGTCGACCTCCAGGTAGTTGTCGTTGAACGTCGTGTTCTGCTCCGGGTCGAGCACCTCGAGGAGCGCTGCCGCGGGGTCGCCACGGAAATCCTGACCCAGCTTGTCGACCTCGTCGAGGAGGATCACCGGGTTTACGACCTCGGCCCGCCTCATCGCCTGAATGATCCTTCCCGGCATGGACCCGATGTAGGTGCGGCGGTGCCCGCGAATCTCTGCTTCGTCACGCACGCCACCGAGCGCCATCCGCACGAATTTGCGGCCGAGGGCGCGGGCAATCGAGCGGCCGAGTGAGGTCTTGCCGACACCAGGCGGGCCGACGAGGCAAAGGATCTGGCCATCGAGACGACCGACCAGCGACAGCACGGCGATGAAGTCGAGGATGCGATCCTTAACTTCGTCGAGCCCGTAGTGATCGGCATCCAGAATCGCCCTCGCGCGCGGCACGTCGAGCACTTCGTCGGTGCGCTCGGTCCACGGTATCGAGACGATCCAGTCGACGAAGTTGCGCGCAACCGTGAACTCGGGCGACATCGGCGGCATCCGCCGGAGCTTTCGCAGCTCCCGCAGCGTCCTTTCCTCGACAACGGGCGGCAATGCTTTCTTTCTCACCTGCGCCTCCAGCTCCGCGAAATCGTCTCCATCTTCTTCGCCGAGCTCGCGATGAATTACGCGTAGCTGCTCCTGGAGATAGAACTCGCGCTGGTTCTGGAACATCGCGCCCCGGACGTCATCATCGATCTTTCGCTCCAGACGGAGGAGCTCGATTTCTCCCGACAGCAGCTCGCCGAGCATCTCCAGCAGATGCCGGAGCGTGTCTGCTTCGAGGAGAGATTGACGGAGCTCGAACCTCGCTGCCACGTGCGCCGCGACCCCGAACGCCTGCCGCTCCGGCGAATCGGCGCTCTGGATGATCGTTACGATCTCGGGCGGAATCCTGCGGTGGAGGCTGACGTACTCCTCGAAGGAATTGAGAACACGCCGACTCAGCGCTTCCGTCTCTGGGTCGTTGGCGCCGGCTCCCTCGAACGGGAAGGGGGACGCTGCTGCGCGCAGGACGTTGCCGGCGGGGATGTAGCGGGTGACGCGAGCCCGAGCGATTCCTTCCACCAGCACGCGAGTCGTGCCGGTGGGAAGTCTCGACACCTGGACCACGCGTCCGATTACCCCGGTGCGGTGAAGATCGGCGGCCGCAGGCTCCTGCTTCTCACCATCGCGCTGGGCGACGAGCAGAATGACCTTGTCCTCCGCGAGCGCCGCTTCGATCGCTGCCAGCGACGCGGGGCGCCCCACCAGAAGGGGAATGACTACATAGGGGAAAATGACAACATCCCGAAGCGGCAGGACCGGAATCCGGTCCGACGTCGGGATGCTCTCGTTGTCGCGCTGAAAGGTTTGTGGCAGGGCGCTACGCTTCCTTCTTTCTCCGCACCGGAGAGATCTCGAGCATCGGCTGGGTACCGTTCGTGATGCACGACTCGGTCACTTTGACTTCGACGACGTCCTCTCTGCCCGGAAGGTCGAACATCACTTCCATCAACACCTCTTCCAGAATTGCGCGGAGCCCGCGGGCGCCAGTGCCACGCTTGAGCGCCTTGCTCGCGATTGCGACGAGAGCAGCTTCGTCGAAGGTGATCTTCACGTCCTCGAGGCCGAACAGCTTCGCGTACTGCTTGGTGAGGGCGTTCTTCGGCTCCTTGAGAATCCGGACCAATGATTCTTCGTCGAGTCCTTCGAGAGCGACGGTGACTGGCAGGCGGCCCACGAGCTCGGGAATCAGCCCATAGCGGAGCAGATCGTCCGGCTCGACCTCGCTGAACATCTTCGTCTGGGCCAGCTTCTTGTCCCGCGCAGCCGTTCCGTTGAAGCCGATCTGTCGGCGTCCGGTGCGAGCCTCGATGATCTTCTCAAGCCCGTCGAACGCGCCGCCGCAGATGAAGAGAATGTCCTTGGTGTTGAGCTGGATATACTCCTGCTGCGGGTGCTTGCGGCCACCTTGC
>JALYYH010000193.1 GCA_030946665.1 Gemmatimonadota bacterium | reverse complement strand
CGGATGCGGTGTACCCAGCCACCGAGTTTGACTTTGGTGCCGGCGTGCGAGGCTCGTAACTCACCGGCCAGGTGAGACCGCTTGGCCGTCGCGAAACGGGATGAAGAGGGCGTGGAGGTCAGCGCCGCACTGTATGGGTCGAGAAAGGCATCAAGAGGGGTTAAATTTAGTAGTTGCATAGACTTGGTGGAAGGAGCATGACGCAAACAAACACTCGTCGGGAGGTAGCGCCCGCGAAAAGAAACCTCCTGAACATGCTCCCTTCCGAGGCCGAGCAGGTGCTTCGGGACTTTGCGGTCGAGCTCGGCGAAAAGCCGTTCCGCGGATCGCAGGTGCTTCGCCACCTGTGGCAGAATCCGGCCGAGCATTTTGGTACCATGACAGACCTGCCGGCCGCCTTTCGCGCCCTGCTCGATGAGCACTTCACAATCCCGCGTCTTGCACTGGCAATGCGTCAGGCCTCGAGCGACGGAACCGAGAAATTTCTCTTCCGCCTCGACGACGGCGAATTCATCGAAACGGTCGCGATACCAGAGGGCGCCCGCTTCACTCTCTGTATCTCATCTCAGGCTGGTTGCGCCTTGCAGTGCGCGTTCTGCGCGACGGGAGCTATGGGTTTCACGCGCAATCTCCAGATGTTCGAGATCGCCGGTCAGGTGCGAGAGATGAAGCTGCTCGATCCACCGAAGCAGGTCACGAATGTCGTCTTCATGGGGATGGGAGAGCCGCTCATGAACTGGAAGGCGGTGGATCCGGCGCTCACGGTTCTGAATTCCCAGTCGGCACTCGGGATCGGAGCCAGACACATCACCGTGTCGACGGTCGGTGTTCTCCCCGGCATTGTCGCTCTCGGTGAGAGACCAGAACAATTCAGGCTCGCAATCTCCATCCATGCCCCGAACGACGAGCTACGCCAATCGCTGATGCCGATCAACACCAAGTACCCGCTCGCGAGCGTGATCGATGCGGCGAAAGTATTCGATCGGCGCGTGACTTTCGAATATGTAATGCTCGGCGGAATCAATGACGCAGCCGAGCACGCAGTGGAGCTGGCCGCTCTCGCGCGCGAATGCAAAGCGTTCGTGAATTTGATTCCGCTTCATCCGGGCGGGGCGGGAGACTTCACGCCCAGCTCTGCGGAGCAGATCCATTGGTTCGCCCGCAGGCTGAGAGCTGCGGGCGTCGAGGTCGCGGTAAGAAAAAGCCGCGGGATGGACATCGCGGCCGCCTGTGGACAGTTACGGGTGGAACGGCAGAGACGGCGGACGCCAATTGGCGCCGAGGATGACGGTAACGTCCAGGTAGCGTGAGCTGTCGCGCTGTGTGACGACGGGTGCGCTCATCGCGCGTCCCACGCGTCCAGCCCAGTCAGAGTGACCAGATCGATCGTAAACGACCGTCGTTGCCCTCTGCTGAGTGTTGGTGCCGGACCCCACAACGTCAAATCCGCGGTCACGCAGAAACTGGGTTGCACGACGGGCCAGGCCTTTCGTCCTGGTTCCATTGAAGACTTCAACTTTGATTCTGACCCCGTCCGGGGCTCTCGCATTGTCGGGCACATAGGGCATTCCACCTCGATTGCCCAGCGATCGGACGGCGAACCATCCGAGGCCGCCGAGAACGAGGATGGCGAGAAGGATTCTTCCGTAATGGCGCCCGGTGCGCGTCACCTCAAGCTATTCCAGAGCTCGACGGTTTCGGGGAAGATGTGGTTGCCTTCGCGCACCGACCACTCGAGTCGAAAGCGGACAACCTGTCGAAACACACCGTCGAAGTTGTGCGGCACCTGACTCGCGAGAAAACCACGATCCTCGGCAAGGAATTTCCTTCCGGGCTCGAGATAATCAGCCATGTATAGTGCTCGACCAGTGCGCTCC
Organism: Gemmatimonadota bacterium; assembly: GCA_030946665.1. The sequence continues at coordinate 9,648 of JALYYH010000193.1, read as the reverse complement.
CAATTCGCCGATCCGACAGTGTGGTAGCGGATCGCGTCGATGACGTCTTTTCGGCGCTCTCCTTCGGCCTCGAGCTTTATCGCGACAGCCGGCCCGTGAATGAGCCCGTCGGGTGACGTCCGGTCACCGGTTATCTCGCGCAGCCCAGCGATGGGGGCGTCGCGCAGCGCGTCGTGCCACGTACCCGCGTCGATCCACGCATTCGCTTCGTCCGCACCCAGGCGCATGGCCGCTCCCCAGGCTCTCAGAAGCGAAGTGACGCGCTGGATGTGAGCGAATCTTCGTTCGCTTACCTGTGCCCATACTGGCAGTCCCGAGGCTTTTGTCTGAAGCATCTCAGAAGATGATGTTGTCGATCAACTTGGTTTCGCCAACACGGATCGCGCCGACTGCCGCATCGCCGTGGCGCACCATGTTGACGCGTTGAAAGGTGTCCGCATTTACTGCCGCCATGTAGCGTGGTGTCAGTCCCACTACCCGCTCGAGCATGCGCCATCCAATCGCTTCGAGCGCGCTCGCCCGCCGCTCTCCCTTCGCGAACGCATCGCGCATCCCGAACAGCGCTTTGGAAAGGATCAGCGCGAGCTCACGGTCCTTGAGAGAGAGGTATCGGTTCCGGCTGGACATTGCGAGTCCATCCGGATCCCTGACGGTTGGTGCGACGAGTATTCCCACGGGAAAGTTCAGGTCGCGGACCATCGCCTTGATGACGGCCGCCTGCTGCAGATCCTTTTGTCCGAAGACGGCCACGTCGGGCATCACGATGTTGAACAGCTTGGCGACGACAGTGAGAACGCCCTCGAAGTGGTGCGGGCGCACCGCTCCTTCCCATTCCTTTCCGATGCTTCCCGGATGAACCAGAATCACCGGAACGTTCTCCGGATAGATCTCTTCGTTCGTCGGCGTGAACAGAAAATCAACTCCCGCGGCCGCCGCCAGTTTTGCGTCATCTTCCAGCGTGCGCGGGTAGCGGGCAAAGTCTTCGCTCGGACCGAACTGAAGCGGGTTGACGAAGATGCTCATCACGACCACATCGGCCACGCGATTCGCTTCGTCGACGAGGGTGAGATGCCCATCGTGGAGCGCGCCCATGGTCGCCACCAGGGCAACGCTCTGCCCTTTCGCTCGTCTCCCCGCGATCACATGTCGCATCTCGGCGATCGTTCCGACCGACTTCATCCTAGAAACTGTGGTCGGCGTCCGGATAAGTCCCGCTTCTGACGTCGCGGGCCCAGCTTCCAATCGCCGTGCGGACTTCCTCCGCCATCTCGGCGTATCTCTTGAGAAACTTCGGCTGGAAAGTGTCGTTCAGGCCCAGAACATCCGGGAGCACCAGCACCTGGCCGTCGCATTGCGCGCCGGCGCCGATGCCAATGGTCGGAATTCCAACGGCTGCCGTGATCCGCGCAGAAACCGCCGCCGGAACCAGCTCGAGGACAATGGCAAATGCCCCTGCCTCTCCCAGGCCCTTTGCCTCTCCAATCAACCGCTCGGCGCCTTCCTCCTCGCGCCCCTGGACGCGTGCCCCTCCAATGGTGTTGACCGATTGCGGAGTAAAGCCGATGTGGGCCATCACCGGAATTCCGGTTCGCACGAGAGCGTGGACCGTGTCCAGCATTTCCGGGCTGCCGCCCTCCACCTTCACGGCCGACACGCCGGTCTCCTGAATTGCGCGTCCGCAGTTGAGCACCGCGCTCTCGATGCTCGCCTGGTACGATAGAAATGGCATGTCGATGATGACGAGCGCGCGCTTGGCGCCTCGACGCACTGCGGACGCGTGGTAGATCATGTGGTCGAGCGTCACCGGCAAGGTCGAGGAATGGCCCATCACAGCCGTTCCAACAGAATCGCCGACGAGAATCGCATCGACGCCGGATTCGTCCACGAGACGTCCGAACAACGCGTCATAGGCGGTCATGACGACGATCTTTTCGCCCTTGTACTTGCGCTCCGCGAAATCGCGGACCGTTACGGGCCTCTGCCCCTTCGCCGTGCTATTCACCGCGCGAGCTCCTCAGCGCTGCCAGCTCATTTAGCCAAAAATTGCGCCTGGTCAATTCGGGATGGGGAACGGTCAGTCCCTTCTGGCGCACTGCCTGACGCTCGAACAGAACTATGTCGAGATCGAGCGTGCGCGGCCCCCAGCGGACACCGCGCACACGGCCAGCCTCGGCTTCTATCCGCTGCAGCTCGGTGAGCAGCTCGGTGGGCGACAGCTCGGTTTCGATGGCAATCATCTGATTGAGAAATGGTCCCTGCTCGATCGGGCCGATGGGAGCGGTCTCTTCGACTTCGGTCTGACCGAGAACTCGCGTGGCCGCTAATGAGGCGATCGCGTCTCGCGCCTGCGCCAAAAATACCTCACGCTGACCGAGGTTGGAGCCGAGCGCGATGTAGGCGACATCCTTCACGCACGCTCTCTCTCGAGCGCAACCTCTGCGTAGGCGAGCGGACCGGGGAGCGCGACGTTCGGCTTCCGCACTGCAATACGCACGCGGTTGACGAGAGGAAGCTGCAGCGCGCGCTCGGCGATACGCTCGCCAACCTCCTCGAGAAAATTGGTATGTCCGTGAGTGACGACCTCGGCGACGAGATCATAAACCCGCCGATAGTCGACGATGTCCTTCGCGGATACGTCCACACCGGTGCGCCTCACCCAGAGCGAGGCGTCGACCTCGATGGATTGGGCGATCTCTGCTTCGTGCGGAAGAACGCCGATGCGCGCGTGAAAGCGCATCGCCTTGAGCGTCACCACATCGTCCTTGTGCGCACGGTCGCTACCCATCGAGCGCCTCCCTCAGGCTTCGCGTGAGAGCCAGTACTGCCTCCGGACCTTTTTCAGCCGCCTTCACGATAGCACTCCCCACCACCACGCCGTCCGCCAGGCTCCCCACCGTTCGCGCCTGCGCCGGGGTCGATATCCCAAAGCCCACGCATATCGGCAACGCAGTCGCAGACCGCAATCGCGCGATCGTTTCCGGAAGCGAGGCCGCGGTATTCTCCTGCAGACCGGTAACTCCGAGGCGACTGATAAGATAAACGAAGCCGCTCCCGTGACGCGCAATTTCGGCCATTCGATCGCCCGGCGTGGTGGGCGCTACCAGTCTGATGAATGCGAGCGGACTGTTGCCGAGCCATTCCTCTCGCTCAGGGTCCGCACCGACTGGAATGTCGGTGATCAGGATGCCGCTCGCGCCGGCCTCAGCTGCGCGCGTGAGTGCTCGACCGCCAGCCGCGAGCACCGGATTCAGGTAGCTGAAAAGAACGAGCGGCACCTCCAGACTCGCCCGCTCTACGAGGTCGAGCACACCGTCATAGGTCATCCCATTCTCGAGCGCTCGCTGGGAGCTTGCCTGAATGATGGGACCGTCGGCGATTGGATCGGAGAAAGGAACTCCGAGCTCGATTATGTCGGCGCCCCCTTCCTGCAGCGCGTGGAGGGAATCGAGTGAGCGGTCTGGATCAGGGTGTCCGGCCGTGACGTAGCAGACCAGTGCGCGGCGGGACTCGTTGTGGAGCGCGTCGAAGCGACGCGCAATCGCGTTAGATGAGGTAGTCGCCCGGGGTGATGCCATACCGATCTGGGTCCGCCGTCTTGATGATTGTGCGCGCGTACTGGCCGTCCGCCTCCGGAACCGCGAGGTCTACGACGAGCGGCGGATTGATTCTGTTGCCCTGTGCGTCGCTGATAATCTTAACGATAGGTCTGGACAATGCTTCGGGATTCGAATTGGAGGCGGAGACGACGGCAAGCTCGAAGGTATCCAGAACGACGACCGTGCCTACCGGATAAATGCCCAGCAGGTTGATGAAAGCCTTGACCAGCACGGGGTCGAGACCACGACGCGGGTTGTCGCGCATTTCGTCCAGCACGTCGGAGGGCGCCAGTACCTCGGTCCTGTAGACGCGTCTCGAAGTCGCCGCGTCGTAGCCGTCTGCGATCGTGACGATCTTGCTGAGCAGGCTCACCTGGCGCGGACGTATTGCCTTCGGGTAACCCGTGAGGTCGATCTTCATGTGGTGCTCGTGGCACACCGTCATCGCGCGGTACGAAAGCTCTTCCTGCTGCCGGCGGAACTGGAACAGCACCAGAACGCCAAGCCACGGGTGCGAAGCCATCCACTTCCACTCCTCGTCGGTGAGCTCCCCGCTTTTCTGGAGAATGTCGAGAGGAACGCGTGACTTTCCAATGTCGTGCATCAAAGCCGCCAGCCCCAGCTCGTACAGCTGGATCTTCGTCATTCCCAGGCGGCGGCCGAGGGCTATCGAGAAAATGCAAACGTTCACGGAATGCGTAAAAGTGTATTCGTCGTAGTCGCGGATCGCAGTCAGACCGATGAGCGAGGTTTCCTCGTTGAGCACCTGATCGACGATCCCCTGCACGACGCGCTTGATCTTGCGGATGTTGGGCGTCTTGCCGATGCGTACCGAGTTGATGACGTCCTTCGTGACGGCCACCGACTGCGAGTAGGTGCGGGTTGCGGCAGCCTTCGCCTCCTCGTTGAACTCTTTGTCCGTTTGGGTCTCAGTCGGCTCGTCGAGCTGGAAAGGCTCGATCTTCGCCTCGTGCAACCTGCCGACAATCTCCTTGTACCGCTCCGCTGGGCCAATCTTTGTTTCCCCTCCGAGCAGCGAGAGTAGAACGGTCCAATCACGCGCCGTTCCACGTGGACCTACGTGAATTGCGCCAATACCAGCCACTTTGCACAACGCGAGGATGTGGCCGAATGTCGCGTAGTTGCTGAGATCAAGCCTCAGTCGCGTGGAGTTGATGAAGATGAATTCGCCCGACACACGAAACTCCAGTTCACCCTCTTCCGCGCGCATCTCCTCGGCGACCTGTGACAAATCAGCCAGGGTCTTCTGCACGGCGGTGTGCTCGAGGGGATAGAGCTTGATCGCGCGCAGCGCCGCGTAGAACGCGACCATGAAGTTTCTTCCGCCCCGACGGACGTTGCCGCTCGATTGGCGGTCGTTGTCGCTGCGAAGAGCCTGGGCTGCGCTTCCGCGCGCGGTCACGTGGCAGTCCCGCCACGAATCGCGCGGCTCACGGCGTTCCTCACGAGGACGTCCTTCTCACCGGCGGCTCGATTGAGCGAATCCATCGCTTTTGGCGTTCCGATCTTGCCGAGGGCCATTGCGGCGCAGGCACGAGTCTCGGAATCATCACGCTTCCCGATGAACCCCTTCGCATGCAGCATCCCGTCCAGAAGCGAAATGCCCGCTTCACCACACAGCACTCCGTACGCTTCGAAGAACGCCATTTTCTCGGTAAGATTGCTCTCTCGAAGCTCCTTTCCCTTAATGGCGGCCTCGATGCGCGGGAGCGCGGCCCGGACGTTGCGCGCGGCGAGCGCCCGCACCGCGACGATTCGCACCTCGCGATCCTCATCGGCGAGCGCGCGCTCGAGCATTTGCATCGCGCCGGCGGATCCGATGTCAGTGAGGGCCGTGACTGCCGCCACGCGCAAGTCGGCTTCTCCAATGGTCAACAGCTTTCCGAGCGCAGGTACTGCTGCAGGCGACTTCAAAGCCGATGCACGGCGAATCGCTTCCATCACCACTGCCTCATCGTCCGAGCCTATCAGGCGAATGAGCTCGGCACTGTGCGCCGATGCGAGCCGACCGCCGGCTACCTCAAGTAGCATCTTGAGCTGAGCGTTTGTGCTGCGGCCGATCCAGCCAAGGATCGTCTCGAGCGCGCGGGGCTGGAGAACTCCGAACAGTTCGTCGAGCTCCAGCTGCGGAGCGCGGAGCGGAGAATCTTCCAGCGCCTGAAGGAGTTGACCCAGCGGCTTGGGGTCGCTCATCAATTCGCCGAGCTGGATCAATCTATGTTTCTGTGGCTCCAGAATTTCCGGCGCTCGGTTCGCTGTGATCCCGGCTTCGCGCAGCAGATACGCGGCGTTTCTGTAATGAGCCGTCGAAAGCAGAATGAGAAGAAAGTAGTCGAGAAGGCCGCATATCTCCTCTCGCACCGTCGGATCCTTGTGCGTCTCGAAGATGTCCAGCAGCGAGGCGATCACGGCAGGCCGCAAATCGGTGGAAAATTCGCGCTTGATCTCCCCCTGCAGGTATTCGACTTCCTTGTCGTCCAGGAAGTAGAGGGTCGAATCAAAGTCGTCGATTCTGGCAATCGAGGAGTTGGTCGACTCGAGGCCAGCCTCCGCCTGCGCGGGAGACAGGATTTTCTCTTTCTGCTCGGCGCGCTCCATCGACTCGACGCCGGGTCCGCCCTCGGCGGTGAGGTCCACGTACTTGTACTGCAGCGTCGCGAATTCGCGCTCCCACATCAGCGTGAGAAGGTCGTCGTCGTCGTCCGTCGCCTTGCGGACACGCTGAAGGAGGTCGAAAAGAGTTGCCAGCTCTTCTTCTTCGAATCCCTTCAACATCTTCAGCTCTCGAATCCCGTCCTTGTAAAGAAGCCAGGCGACGTTGTCACTGGTCCTCTCGCGCTCGTCGAGGACGACACGTCCTTCCCACATCAGCTGCGTCTCGACGATCTGGAGCTCGAGTTGATCGGTGTGTTTCCAGACCGTCGTGAATGCCTCTCGAACGGAGTCCAGCGACCGAGCGTGCATGGGGTTATTCGGGAGGTACAGCTGATGGGCCCGTACGGCCTTGACGAAATATTTCAGCAGGTCGCTAACATGAATGACCGGAAAGGACGGCTCGGGGAGAGCGCCCAGTTCCGCGTTTGCGGTTGCCGACGTCGTCATTCGGGAAGAAGTCCCATCTCAGTCATTTGCGCGAGATCCTTGTCGCCCCGCCCGCTGATGCAGATCAGTACGGCGTCGTTCTTCTGCCATCGCCCTTTCTCTCTGACGACCCAGGCGACGGCGTGTGACGTCTCGAGAGCGGGGATAATGCCCTCCAGGCGGCTGAGGATGCCGAGCCCCTCGACCGCTTCATCGTCGGTGACGGAGACGTAGTGCGCTCGCCCAGTGTCCTTGAGGTGCGAATGCTCTGGCCCTACCCCTGGGTAATCGAGGCCCGCCGAGATCGAGTGCGCTGGATGAACCTGCCCGCTCTCGTCCTGCAGCAGATAGCTGAGGGAGCCGTGAAGGACGCCGGGAACGCCCCGCTGCAGGGAGGCAGAGTGCTCCCCGCTGTCGAGTCCCCTGCCAGCCGCCTCGACCCCAACCAGCTCGACGGAGAGATCGGCGACGAAGGGATGGAAGATGCCCATCGCGTTCGATCCTCCCCCTACGCAGGCGACTACACTCGTCGGGAGCCGGCCCGCGGTTTCGAGCATCTGGTCCTTCGCCTCCCGTCCAATAACCGATTGGAAGTCGCGAACCATACGCGGATACGGCGCCGGCCCGACCACGGAGCCGATGATGTAGTAGCTGTCGTTTACGTTGGTCACCCAGTCACGGATGGCTTCGCTCGTGGCGTCCTTCAAAGTTCGTGTTCCGGAGCCGACCGGAACGACCTTCGCGCCCATGAGCCGCATCCGGAACACGTTGATCTCCTGCCGTCGCATGTCCTCTTCGCCCATGTAAACGGTGCATTCGAGGCCAAAGCGCGCGCACACCGTCGCGGTCGCAACTCCGTGCTGACCCGCCCCCGTTTCCGCGATGATTCGGCGCTTTCCCATGCGCTGGGCAAGCAGCGCCTGGCCGAGCGCGTTGTTGATCTTGTGCGCTCCGGTGTGGTTCAGGTCCTCGCGCTTCAGGTAGACCGGGCAGCCCACCTCGTCGGAGAACCTGGGGGCCGTGCTGAGTGGGGAGGGTCGCCCGACATACTCCTTCAGCAGCCGCTCCAGCTCACCGACGAATCGCGCGTCGCGCATCGCCTCATCAAACGCCGTATCGAGCTCATCGAGCGCCGGGATGAGGGTCTCGGGCACATATCGCCCCCCGAACGCCCCGAAGCGGTGAGCGGTGTCGGTTGCCACGTTAGGAGACCCGAGCGCCGGAAACCGCCGCGTAGAATTCGCGCATTAGCCACGGATCCTTGATGCCCGGCGCGCTCTCGATACCCGACGACACGTCGACGACATCCGGACCGAGCGTCCGGACAGCGGAGCCGACGTTCCTCGGGTTGAGTCCTCCAGCGAGGACCACGGCGGAGCTGCCTCTGTTGTGCGCCAGGTCGACGGCGAGATCGCTCCACGGCAGCGCCTGCCCCGTTCCGCCCAGCTGCTTATCGCTTCGCGCGTCCAGAACGATCGCGTCGGCGCTATCGAAAAGCGCTTCGGCCTCGGCCGGAATGTGCGCACCGGAGATCCTGATCGCTGCCCAGATTTCGCCGTTGAATTTCCGGCGAATCGCCCTCACGTCTGCAGTTGTCGGGTCGGCGTGGAGCTGCGCGACATCCAGGTGGGTCTCCCCGGAAGCCCGCGCGATCTCGTCCGGGTCGTTGGTGCCGAACACTCCCACGCGCTTCACCCTATCCCCCACCGGTGCGAAAATCTTCTTCGCCTGCGCAGCGGTAACTCGGCGCGGACCGCCGGCGAACACGACACCGATATAGCTCGCGCCGATCTCGGCGCCGAGCGCTGCGTCCTGGGGACGTGTCATGCCGCAGAACTTAACCTTTGCGAGCACTGGCCGTCCGCGGTACGCCCGTGAGTTTGCGTACCGCTGCTTCCGGATCTCGCGACGCGGATAGCTCGGACCCCACCAGCACCGCATCTGCTCCGGCCGCCGCGACCCGGGCAACGTCGGCGACTGACTTCATTCCGCTCTCGGCGATCGCGACGATTTGGCGGGGGATCAAGGGAAGGAGGCGGAGCGATATCTCCGGGTCGATCTCCAAAGTTTCGAGATTCCGGTTGTTGACACCGATCAATTGCGCATTCAGTGAAAGCGCGAGATCCAACTCGCGTTCGTCGCGGACTTCTACGAGGATCTCTATCCCGACATCAGAGCCGGTCTCGATCAGCTCCTTGAGCCGCCGCGGTGGAACGGCGCGCGCAATCACGAGCGCCGCGGAAGCGCCGAGAGAGCGCGCCTCGATGATCTGCACGACGTCGACGTGGAAATCCTTCTTGAGAAGCGGAGTGGAAACCAGCGTTCGCGCCCGCAGGAGGTCTTCATTGGAGCCGCCGAACCTGAGGGGTTCGGTGAGGATGGACACCGCGGCCGCGCCGCCTCGCTCGTAGGCGCGGACCTGTTTCTCCAGGTCGAGACCGAGGTTGATATCGCCCCTCGACGGCGATGAGCGCTTTACCTCGGCGATTATCGCGATTTGGGCGCGGCGTAGAGCAACTGCAAATCCGGCCGGTCGGTTGAGGTTTCCGATGGACCGAGAAAGCTCTGCCGCACGGGGCTTGATGATTTCCGCACGCGCTTGTGCCTCGTCCGTCAGCTCACCGAGTGTTCCGCCAGGCGGCGTCCAAGCAGAAAGCGCTTGCGCTTCGGTCGATGTTCGGCTAACGTAGGAATTCGGCAAATGTTCGGTAGGATCGATCGATCGGTCCATTCTCAAACCAGCCGCGGAAAAGGGATATGTCGCTCACAAAACGCCAGCGGGAGATTCTCACCTACCTCGCGAACTACTCTGAAGAGCACGGTTACGCGCCCAGCTTCGAGGAGATTGCGACGCAGTTTAACTATAACTCCCTCGCTACGGTGCACGAACATCTCACCAATCTCGAGCGCAAGGGCTACATCAAGCGCGCCTACAACGAGAGCCGTGGGA
>JALYYH010000186.1 GCA_030946665.1 Gemmatimonadota bacterium | reverse complement strand
AAAGTCGGGCAAGACGAGCGCGATCATCTACATCGGCAGCACCGAGCAGAACGGCCCGCACATGGCGATCGGGAAGCACAACTTCATCGCGCGCTATCTCGCCGGCGCAATCGCGATCAAGCTCGGCGATGCGCTCGTCTATCCAACGCTCCCGTTCGCGGTCACCGGTGATGCGGTGAAGAAGACGGCTCACATGAGATTTCCCGGCTCGGTGACCGTCGCGCCGCAGACGTACCATGCAATCGTCCACGACATGGGGCTCAGCGCGGCCGACGCAGGATTCAGGAACATCTTCATCATGGGAGATCACGGCGACGGTCAGGATGTGCTGGGCGCCGTGGCGAAGGAGCTCGACGCCCAATGGACGCCGCGCGGCGTTCGTGTTTTCTATGTTCCGGACGTGTATTTCAAGGCGAAGGGACAGGCGCGCGCCTACGAAGCGTCACATGGAATCACGAATCACGACGTGCACGCCGGTACAGATGACACCTCCGAGCTGATGGCGCTCGACGCGCAGCACCGCTGGATTCGGTCCGACAAGCTGGCGCCGAGCTCGGGCGCGCAGACAGCCGGCACAGGAGTCGACGGTGATCCGACCAAAGCGACGCCGGCGCTGGGGAATATCTTTCTTCAATACAAGATCGACGACGCCGTCGCGCAAATCAGGCAGCAGCTTTCCAGTCGGTGAAGTGACTCGGGCCACTACGGGCGCGATGTCGTACTTCCACTGCATGAAGGCCATCCCACCCGATCCGCTTATGTAAAAAGATGTTCCCAAAAACTCTACCGCTCACTAGGTGGCGCCGACGTTTCGCGCTCGAGGATTGCATCGCGCTTCCTCCACCGGTGCAACTGATGGCACTCCGGACACTGGATGGGGTCCTGATCCTCGATAGGCGAAATTGCGAAGGTCTCGGCGTCCATCGCAAAACCCGTGTAGATTATTTTCCCCGTTCGCGGGCACTTTATCATTATGCGGTTCACTCTTTCCTCATCTCCGGGCGGACGGATGAGTCGCTGCAAATAAGAGTCCGGCTTACATGTTTCCCTGAATCGGGCTGAGCTTCGACGTATTAGTCAGCGGCGACTCTCTTCGGCGGTCTGACGAAGATCAGAACCGGCACATACCAGCCGGCGAGCTGTGTGTTGACGGTGAGCTTCTGGAGGCCGGGACGCTCCGGAGTGTAGAGAAACTCGGCGTTCTCACCGGCCCCCATTGAGATGTAGGCCGGCCTCGGCGTCGATTGTTCCGGCGGAAGGTCTGCACCATCCTTCGCCACCGGTGTCCAAATGGCTATGGTCGAATCGCTGCCGAGTCGGAACACGACCACCGCTTGGGGATGGATCTGAATTATATGCAGCCGGTAGGTGGTTCCCGCGTCGAGCTCCAGCTGCGGCCTGATCGTCCCGTTGACCAATCCGGCGGACCGATGCTCGATGTTTCCAGGCCCAGCTCCCCCGACGAGGATGATCTTGTCGATCCGCGGATCGAACGGATGCGCCGAATCGGTCACTATCAGAGCGCCATACATACCGGAATTGGTCTGCACCATCTCGTTCACGTGCGCGTGATACATGAAGGTCCCCGCACGCGGTGGAGTGAACTCGGCGACGAACGAATCCGCCGGTTGAATCGCCGGAGCGATCCTGCCTGGCATTCCGCTCCAGCCCGCGACTCCGTCCGGATAGCTATCGATCTCGAGGCCGTGCCAGTGAACGGAGGTGGCTGACTTCAGATGGTTGACGACCGTGATGCGGGCGGGCCTTCCCCTCTCCAGAAATAGCGTCGGGCCCGGCACCGTCACCGAATCCTTTTTCGGCTCGGCCTCTCCTTGGAGGACGAACCCCATCGCGGGGTTGCTGCTGTAGCGGTAAGGCGAGCTTTGAATCAACAGCCGGAAGTCCTGTGGCTTTTTCGTCGATGCAACACGCGGCTTGCCGCGCGGCAGAACGTGGATGCCGAGTATGAGTCCCGCCATTTCATGGACGCCGTGATTCATGTTCACGTGGTCGTGCTCCATCTCTTCGACGGAGCGCCGCTTCAGGATGTTCGTTAGTGTGCTCATGCCGTCGACGTGCAACGCCAGATGACAGTGGAACAGCCAGTTGCCGGGGCGATCAGGAACGAACCGAATGTCCATGGTACTGCCGGGCACCAGCAGTTTCGTATTGGCCTGTCCAATCGCCGAAGCCGCGAGCAGGGTATCCGCGCCCTCAGCCCCGCTGCGTTCGATGTTGAAGTAGAAGCCGTGCAGATGCATAGGGTGGGGCGCGGCACTCGGGTTGATCACGCGCCAGGAGACGGTGTCACCTTCGGCAAAGGTGAAACGCTCAGTGTGTGGCCACGACTTCCCATTGAGGACCAGGATCTCGCGCGGATGTGGTACGCCCCCCGCGACGCTGTCCGGATCGTCGTTGTAAACACCGATGATGAATGTGCGGTCCCTGGTCACGGGTCCGGCTCGCGGATCGACAATGATGGCGCCGGAGAGCTGAGAATCCTGGTTCACTCGCGTGAGGATTGGCTTCTTCAGGCTCGTCGCCCAATAGAAATAGGTGCCCGGAGGTCCCGACTGAAATGTCACTTCGCGCGTACCGCCCGCGGGAACCGTTACGACATCGTCAGTCATTGCTGGCCTGGTGTGCAGGCCGTGCACGACGACTTCCGAAGCGGGCAGGGAGTTGTGAAGAGTGATGTGGATCTCAGTTCCTTCGGAGACTCGAATCATCGGGCCGGGAATCTCCGGCGCGCGTCCGTCTTCTGCGAACGCCTGGATCATCAGGCTCGGTCCGCTGTCCGCCTCGGGGAACCACTGCGCGTTGACGATGTCGAGCTTGAGCTCGAGCCTGCTGTCGTGAAGAGTCCCCGCTGGATGGCGATTGTTGTTGGCAGCGATCCGAGTGGGCACGGGATGCCGCGAAATGCTGTGACCTGTCGATTCAGGATGGCCGAGCCCGATAAACGCGACTAGGCCGCCGACAACAATAAACGAAGAACCGTTCATTTTCGTACCTGCCACGATCGGTGAGCGTAGGTCAGCTCAGGCTTGCTAGCCCGGCCAGTGTGTTCGATAGCACTACCATCCCCTTCGTGTCGTGCTCGCCGTACTTGAGAAGAGCCTGCCGCAATTGCTCTCGCTCATCGGCGCGCACTCTCGACCCGCCAAATATCAGCTTGGCCAGCATGACGCTCGCCGTTTCTCCGTCAGAGATCTCCAGATCGTCGTAGCTCATCTCCGGGGCCAGCGCCGGCAGAACTTTCTTGATGCTGAAGCTGCCGCCGAACTTCTCGTCATAGACGTGGTCGCGCACGATCGGCATCAGATCGACCAGATTCCCGGCGATTCCGCCCAATGCTGCCGCGTGCTCGGGACACGCTTTCGCGACGAACTCGATGCAGCTTCGTTCGAATTGCGGGCTGTAGGTGGTTATTGTCGCTGCCGACCGGCACGCATCCAGGATCGCCCTGGCCATGCCGGGGCGCGGGTCACCGACGCCATCGAAGAGCCACGAGACGTGACGCTCGGTATGATCGGCTTCGACGATGTGACAGCTCAATTGCACCGGAATCTGGTCGTAGGGCCTGCACCCGTCCCACACCGGAATCGCGGGCTGGATGGTCTCGAAGTCGATATGCGCCACCGGATAGACGAGAGTGCTCATCGCCTTGAGGAGCGCATCACGCTCGACGACGCGATGCCCTTCGCGTAGCGCGCGTCTTTGTCTCGCCGCGATGGCGCCCAGCTTCACCTCGTCGGGCAGGTCGCGAATAGTATTCCATCCCGATGCCGCGAATTCCGTCAGCATCTTCTCCGATACCCTGTACAGCGTCGTAACGTGATCGCTCGGCGTCTCCGGCCAGCAGCGATCGATGAACGGACACGGATCGGGACGATTGCAATGCGGGCCTGTCACGACGTTGGGAGCGATCGGCAGTCGGGTCACCAGGAGCTGCGAGCGAATCTCGGCCGCGATAGTCTCGAGTCGCATCTCGACCATCTGTGTGACATCCTCGCGCACGAAGAGATTCGACAGGTCGGGATACCTGCACTCTCGGTTCAGATGCATGATCTCGCAGCGAATGACGGGCACGCCCGCGGAGCGAAGCACGTGCGCCTGGACGGCGATGTCGGGGATGTGTTTGGTCTCGCTTACCGAGGTCTTCGATTTGACCTCGATCAGAGAGAACCCGCCATCGATGCGCTCGAGGATATCCGGAAAAACGAGGATGTCGTTGGAGATTACCGCGGCTTCGTAGATAGCCGGTATCGAAGCATTCTTGATCCCCTTGTCGCTCTCGTCGAGGATCGCGCGCAGGCTCCGTCCTCCCCGCGAGATGAGCGTGCCGCCGGGGACGTATTCGCGAGCCCGTATTCCAACCTTGATCCCTTCATCCATGCGGAAACGCGCCACCATCGACGGACGCGTTTCCGGCGCCGTGAGGTCGTACATCTCCCACCACAGGCGCTTGAGGCACTGCGCGCCGGCGAGAAATGTCCTTTTAGTGAGAGCGTAATGATCGGTCACGGTCTCCAAGGTAGGTGCTCCCAGGGAGGCCGGCAAGAAAAATCGCGCTCGAGCGTCGCCCTTTATCTAGTGCACTTGACTTGTGCTTTTACCTGGACCGTCTTGCTGGAGGCCGACATCTCGTTCGATATGACGAGGTGATAAACGCCCGGGCCGGGAAGATCGTAGCTCAGGGCCGTCTCTGATCCGCGGATGGTGTCCCACGATGAATGGGGAATCGCGGCGGGGTTCGCGTGCCACAGCATGTACTCGTCGTCGGTGAGCAGAAACGTCTCGAGATTGCTGTCGAATCCGCTGGCGCCGTGGAGTTGGCCGGACAGCCGACACTTCTGGTCGGTTTCCGGAATCACAAAATCGTAGGTGAGCGCGTCGCTGGCCTGGATGCGCGCGGCTTTGTTGTCGGCGACTTTTATCGTGAGAGGTTTGGTGGCCGCGGCGGGTCTGGCGGCGGCTCCCAAAACGGTTGCCGGGGGCGCGCCCATCGATATCGCCGGCGCGAGGACTGGCTGACTCGTCGGCGCCGCGCTGAAATCGGGCGAGGCCTCGATCCGGCTCGTGGCGGTAGTGGGGCGAGCGACATCAGGCGCTCCTTGAATCAGGATACTCACCACGACGTAGGCGACGCCGAGCCCAACTGCGACTCCAATTCGAGCCTTCGTGTCTGCCGGATCCGAGGTTGGAGGTCCGTCCTGCGACCGATCCCACCCACATTGCTCGCACTCTTTCGCCGAATCCTTCATCGGCGCCCCGCAAAAGTTGCAGTACTTTTTCACATTTCATCCCTGATATCGCTGACCCGGTGCTCACTCCGCCGGTGGTGTTCTCTGCCAGTGGTGTTCTCTATGGTCTGATGACGAGCCAGTTTCAGGGGCGGATACAGCACCCGCTCCAACCCGAAACATCCGTGTCAAGTCTTCCGTCTCGGTAGCCTCCCTGAGAGCCTTTCCGCGGTTTGGCTGCCTGAGGGCGAGCAAGGATGTAGTATTTCCCAATGGTGACCCGCGTCTCCCTCGCGTTACTAGGGATATCCCTTGCAACGCCGCCTCTTGCCGAGGCGCAGAATGCTGCGAAATCGACGAATCTTCACACAATCGAGCTCCGACCCGGGCTTGTAATCACGCGATCCGCGCGAATTACGCTCGGGGTTTATCGCCTCGCCGCCCCGGAGTCGCTGGACTCGGCCGTAGTCACCGTACGCGGCGACGACATAACCGTCGATTTCTCCGATGTCACAATGGAAGGGGTCCCACCTGACTGGGATCCGGACCTCGCTCGGGGAGTAGCGATTCGCGTCGATGGCGGGCGAAACGTCCGCATCATGAACGCCCGCATCCGCGGCTACAAGGTGGGAATCCTCGCGCGCCGCACGAAGAACCTCTCCCTCATCGACAACGATCTGAGCTACAACTGGAAGCCGAGGCTCTACAGCGTGATCGAGCACGAGAGTCTGGTCGATTGGCTCTCGTTCCACCACAACGAGAAGGAGGAGTGGCTGCGCTACGGCGCTGGCGCGTACCTGAGCGATGTCGAAGCTGGTGAGATTCGCGGCAACGCTGTTACTCAGGGAATGAACGGGCTGATGGTCACGCGGACGAATGGTCTTCGCATCTGGAACAACAACTTCTCATTCAACTCCGGTGTGGGCATCGGCCTCTACCGATCGAGCGGCAACTCGATCATGCACAACCGCGTCGATTACAACGTCCGCGGCTACAGCGAAGGCTTTTATCGGCGCGGGCAGGACGCCGCGGATCTGCTGATGTACGAGCAGAGCAACAAAAATGTCGTTGCCTTCAACTCGATGACACACGGCGGTGATGGGGTATTCCTCTGGGCCGGGCAAAGCACGATGGACACCGGCGAGGGCGGAGCGAACGACAATCTCTTTTACCTGAACGATTTCAGCTTTGCGCCCGCCAACGGGATTGAGGCGACCTTCAGCCGCAACGCTTTCATTCGCAACTTCGTCGAAGGCTGCGAGTACGGGATGTGGGGCGGCTATAGTTACGGCTCCAGGATCGTCGGCAACCGGTTTCTCGACAACCACACCGGAATCGCCATTGAGCACGGTCAGAACAACGTGATCGTCGCGAACCTGTTCGTCGACGACTCGACGGGCATTCGTGTATGGGGAGACTCCATCGCGCCTTCCGGGTGGGGTTATCCCGGGCACCGCGACACGCGAAGCAATAATTATCGAATCGATGGGAATCTGTTTGGTCGAGGGCGCGTCGGCGTGCGCGCCGGGAACACGAGCGCGCTGAGCGTTATCAACAACCGCTTCATGGACGTCGATTCGGTCGCGGTGCTGCGCGATACCACCGGATCTTCATTCATCGATAACACGACCGCTTTGGATGCACCGTGGCCTCGTCGCTTCCTGCGTCCCCCGCTCGAGCTCGTCGACAGTGTGCTCCCGATACCGGGCGGGTTCATGCCGTCAGCTTCTGACACATCGCTCGCC
The DNA here is from genome assembly GCA_030946665.1 of Gemmatimonadota bacterium. The sequence goes on along the minus strand of JALYYH010000186.1, from coordinate 4,601 downwards.
CGCCGCCCGCGTTCGGCGATCATCGTCGACGAGTGGGGGCCGTATGACTATCGGTCGCCGAAGGTGTGGCCTGTCGACAGCGCTCGAGCGCTGCCCGTACGGCTGCGAGCGCTGGGTCGGCCCGGACAGTGGCGCGTCACCTCGCGCCGCGGTGTCGCCTCGCTATCGGCGGAAAGCGGAGCGATCGGCGACACGATTTCGGTCACGCCGAAGTCCGACTCGGCCGGTGACTGGGAGCTGACCCTCGAATACAACGGGGCGCCGACAGTATCGCCCCGAGGTAAACGGATCGCTGCCGGAGCGCCCTACGCGTTCTCGTATGGTCGATTCGAGCCGCGGATCGATTGGACCGCGCGCTTCTACAAATGGGCCGACAGCATTAGCGATCCGAGAAAGAATCCCAACGCGATGCTTGCACTGATCCAAACCGCGCCGATACTCACCGAGCACCTTTCGCGTCTGGACTACGAGGGGCGCCTCGCTCTCCCGAATCTCCCGCCGGAAAACTTCGCCCTCGAAGCAACGGGCTCAGTTGACCTCGCGCCCGGCGAGTACACTCTCCGCACTTTGAGCGACGACGGAATCCGAGTGTGGGTCGATAGCGCGATGGTCGTCGACAACTGGAAGTCGCACGAGACCGCGCTCGATTTCGCGACTCTCAACGGCGGCCATCACGACATTCGCGTCCAGTACTATCAGGGCGATGGCTCGTGCGAGCTGAGAGTGGATATCGTACGCTCACGGTTCAGCCGCCCAGCGCAGCACCCAACCGCTTCAGTCCCTCGCTCAGGTGCGCTGCCTCCATCCCGAATCCAATTCTGAAGTGATCGGCCGCGCCAAAGAACCGGCCCGGCGTCACCAGTGAATCCATTGCGAGCAACCGCTCGACCAGGGCGGCGACATCGCCGCCTTCGAGACGCACGAAACCCACGGTACCCGCTTCAGGCGGAAGCCAGGAGAGCTTCGGCTGCGATTCGACAAACCTGATAGCGGTCGATCGGTTCCTGGCCACCCGCTTCCGCTGTGACTCCAACAACGTCTTGGCGTGCTCGAGCGTGCGCGCCGCCAAACGCTCGGCCGGGTGTGACATTGAGCTGGCGAACAATCCATTGAGGCGCCGCATCCGCGTCGCCAATCCCGCTTCGGCTAGAATCCAGCCGGCGCGCAGTGCGGCGAGACCGAACACCTTGGTGAGACTGCGCGTAGTCACGAACCTCAGCGAGATATTTATCGCCGAGCGAATCTCAGCGTCGTTACCCGCTCCGTAAATCCATTCGAGATAAACCTCGTCTATCAACACCCGGAAATCGTGCGATTCGGCGAGCTGCGCGAGTGCCTCCAGATCCGCGCGATTCACCACCGCCCCGGTCGGGTTGTGCAGGTTCGACAGGATCACGAGCCGGGTTTTGGGCGTGAGCGCAGCTTCGACGCCCGCGACGTCAAGCTTGTAGCCATCCTCGGCGCGCCTCTCGAAAAAGCCAACCTGGCACCCCAGATATCGGGGCACAGCGACGAGAGGATCGTAAACAGGACGCTCGATCACTACATGATCCCCCGCCTCGACCAGTGCCGCACAGGCCAGATGATTCGCCATCGAGGTGCCGTGCGCGAGGACCACGTTGCCAAGGTCTACTCCATATCGCGCCGCAATTCTTTCCAGCAGCGGCGCCCACCCATACTCGTTGTCCGCCGACATCGTGAAGTCGTCGACCGATGGCGACAGGAGCTTGATATCGACGGGAGGAACGCCGCTTAGGGCCAGACTGTATTTGATGCTGCCCTGCCACCTCGCCCATTCGAGGTACTCGCTCTCACGCACGCGGGTCACGCCACCGCCTCGGCCCCAACTCCCTTCTGCCGGCGCCAGAACAGAAACGCGGGAACGCCGAGCGCGATGAGCAGGGCGCCAAGCAGCGCGTTGCGTGGATTCGACCAGACGGCGCTGACGACCACGCACGCAGCAATGATCACGAACAGAGCGGGCAGCAGCGGATAGCCAGGCATTCGATACACGTTCGGAGTGACTCCACTCGCGGCATCACGCTGTCGATACGCAAAGAGCGTCGCCACGATCAGCCCGAAAAATATCCAGTCGCCGAATACGACGTAGTCGAGTAGCTGCCCGTAGCTTCCGGAGAGCGCCAGGGTGACGGCCCAAACCGCCTGGATAGCGATCCCTCCGGCGGGGGTGCGATATCTGGGATGAAGCCGCGCGGCGAATCCGAAAAAGAGACCGTCGGCCGACATCGCTTGCAGCATTCGCGGCGCCGAGAGAATGCCACTGTTGACGAACCCGATTGTCGACACGATGATGCCGATCGCCATCAGCGCGCCGCCGGTTGGACCCATCACTACGCGCATGGTGTCGGCCGCCGGCGCCAGACTCGTGGCAAGCCGGGCGGGTCCGAGGGCTCTGAGGTAGGCGACGTTGGCGAGAACATAAACAACCACCACTACCGATATCCCGATGCCCAGCGCTCTGGGCAGTGCTCGCTCCGGATCGACGATCTCGCTCGCGATGTTGTTGGCGTACTGCCATCCACCATAGGCGAACAGAACCGGGATGAGCGCGATTCCCAAAGCGCGCACCACTCCAAACCCCTCAATGGTCTCGGCCGGAGGCGTCCCGTTCCCGCCACCGCGAGCAAGAAATACTCCCGCCCAGATTAGAACAGCGAGCGCCGCCAGCTTCAGCACCGTGAAGATGTTCTGCGTGATGCTACCCGACCTGATCCCGAAGTAATTCACGCCGGCGAGCCCGACGAGCAGTGCGGCTGCGAGCGGCTTGATGTAGCTCGTGGAAATTCCGAACAGGTTGACCGAATACCTCGCGAACGTGACAGCGACCGCCGCCATTCCCCCGCTGTTGATGATGAACAGAAACGTCCACCCGTAGAGAAACGCGGCGAGCGGGCCAAACGCCTCGGTGAGGTAGATGTATCCGCCGCCCGCCTGCGGCTTCCGTGCGCCCAGCTCGGCGAACGCCAGTGCGCCGACGAGCGCGATCGCGCCACCAATGATCCAGGTCGTGAGGATGAACGCCGAGCTGTGGACTCGCTGCGCAACGATGGAGGGATTGAGGAAGATTCCAGCGCCGATGATCCCGCCGATCACGACCATCGTCGTGTCGAACACGCCGAGTCGTCGCAGGTAGCTCAGGGCCGCAGATCTACTCGGCATGCGAGAGAATACCTGCCGCCCACTCGGTGTCGCCAGTACTCGCCCGTTGAACACGGATACTTCGGATTGAGCGGATTCTTCGGATCGCTTCTGGTCGCCCTATGGCTTTCCTTGCCCATGCTGAACGAACCGTCCACCCACACGGAAGGATCCATGTGATCCGTTCCAACTCCGAAGCATCCGTATTACGCCCAGATCGACGCCTTCTTCGCCCAACTCGAGTCCCTGTACCGCGTCGAGAACGCCTTCGTGGTCTCCTTGAGCGCGGCTGGATCGTGGCTCGCCTTGTACTTCGACACCCCCGCCCAATAGAGCGCCTCTGGCGCGGCGTCGGATTTCGGCAGCTTCTCCACGATCTCCCTGAATCTCTTCTCGGCTTCCGCCCACTTTCCCTGCTTGAAGTCCATGTGCGCGCGGCCGAGCATCAGCTGCCCGAGAAAATCTTCGAGCGGGAGGAATCCTTCCGTCCGCCACCGCTCTTCACCGTTTGAATCGAGCTGGAGCACCGTCGGGGTCCAGTGCGCGTTGTAAATCTCGCCGTAGCGCTGGAAGGCGTCAGCATCGTCTTTGACGTGCACGCGCGCGGCCAGGAAGTTCTCATTCACGAAGCGGACGACGCGCTCGTCCGGCCACACCTCGGCATCCAGCCGAGCACAGCCACCTCACATCGGCGCGGCGCTGAAATCGAGGAGTACGGGTTTGTTCTGCTTCTTCGCTTCCTTGAGGACGTTGTCGACGTCGTGCCGAAACTTGATTTCCATCTGATGCGCTCCGGTGGTGGCGGTGCTCGCGTAGAGTGCACGTGACATGCCGACGTCTAGAAAGCAGGCTTGGTCGCGGGGCAGTCCGCCAGGTTACGCCCCGATGTTGCGCTTGATGCCCCTCACCTGCCAGGCTATATCTGCCGTCCTGGCAATTCCACCCTAGACCGGGAGGTTGTATGTGGAGATTAATCGCGGCAGCTCCGATTCTCTTTGCTGCGGCACGTCTGTCCGCACAGTGCAGCGATGCGGATAGGCAAGCGCTCGAAACGTTCGATCACGCCTGGGGCGATGCGACAACTCAGGGCAATCGCGCAGCGCTCCAGACGATCTATGCTGAGGACTATCAGGGCTTCAACGCAGCAGGGCCGCAGGGAAAGGCGGCGGCGATCGATGCGGCGGTGCGGGCCGCCGATCAGAATCGCGCGAACCCCGCTGACGCTCCACGGATCGCCTACGATGCGTACAACATCGCGTGCACTCCGAATAGCGCGACCATAACGCACCACAATACGGTCACCGCGCGCGTTGACGGGAAGGATCAGACCTTCAACACCAGGAGCGTTCACTTTCTCGAGAGACGTGGAGGCCGGTGGCAGGTCGTGGCCAACGCCGGACACACGCTCGATGATCCAGGGGTATTGGCATACATGGAGCGCG
>JALYYH010000159.1 GCA_030946665.1 Gemmatimonadota bacterium | reverse complement strand
GCGCGAAAGTCTTTGCGAGCGAGATGGTTTGGCGCGCCGCTGACGACATGGTCCAGCTCGCCGGTGGCCGCGGATACGTGAAGCCCTATCCGTACGAGCGGATGCTTCGCGACTCGCGAATCAATCGTATCTTCGAGGGCGCGAACGAGGTGCTGCGGCTCTTCATCGCGCTGAACGGAGTGCAGGCGCCCGCTGAAGCGCTGAAAGAAATAGGCTCGGCGCTCCGGCGCCCGCTGCGCAATCTCGGACTGCTGAGCGGATACGCGACCTCGCGGGTGAAGCTGAGATTGGGCCAGACGTCGACCCTCGATATCGACCTGCACGAGCGCCTGAAGAGGCACAAGGAATATTTCGAGCGACACGTCGCCGATCTCGGAGCTGCGACCGACCGGGCGATCATGCGTCATCGCGAGGGGATCGTGGACAAGCAGCTGGTGCTGGAGCGCCTGGCGAATATGGCAATAGATCTGTTCGCGACCGCGTCGGTGATCGCGCGCACTCAGAGCCTGATCGACGAGCGCGGTGTCGAGACGTGCGAGCGGGAGATCGCGCTCTGCGATCTGTTCTGTGTCGAGGCGGGGCGCCGATTCCGGGCGAACCGCAACATGCTCGACGCGAGAGAAGAGGACGTGGACGACACCCGCCGCAGCGTCGCGAGCGCCGTCCGCGGCGGCAAGGGCTACTTCGTCACTGACGCGATCCTCGCGGAGTAACCTGCCGGGCTCGATGCGTGTAAGCGAGTCAGTCGCCCGAAGCGGATACCCCGCCCGACGCACCGGCGATAGCAATCAGAGCGCAAAACAACCGAGGTGGCGAACCAATCAGGCTGTGTCGCCGAGCGTCGGAATGAACAGCGGAGGCCGGCGGTGCCTGGTGGACTGCTCGAAGGCATACGCGAGCTTGATCAGCGTGGGCTCACTGTATGCGCGGCCAAAGAACGAGATCCCGACCGGGAGACCGTGTGTAAACCCCGCGGGCACATTGATGTTCGGATAACCTGCGACCGCGGCCGGAGTCGAGCTTGCCCCGCTGAAATGATCTCCGTTGATCAGATCCGTCGTCCACGCCGGACTCCCCGTCGGCGCCACGATCGCGTCGAGCTTGTACTTGTCCATCGTCGCATCGATCCCGTCAGTGCGCGACATCTTAAGGTTGTTCGCCAGCTCGTCGAGATACTTCTTTTCCGTGAGCGGCCCCTTCGCCTGCGCCTGGTTCATGATCTCCTGGCCGAAGTACGGCATCTCCTGTTCCTTGTGCGTGTCATTGTAGGCGATGATGTCCTGCAACGACCTGACGGGTGCCCTCGGGCCGAGCGACGCGAGATAGTTGTTGAGATCCGCCTTGAACTCGTAGAGCAGCACATCGAACTCACTGTCGTCGAACTTGCCGGCGGTCTCGATGTTGGCGGGATCGACGATCACCGCGCCCTGCGATTTCATCGCCTCGATCGCATCGTTGATCACCTTGTCAGTGACGTCGCTGTAGCCGAAGAACCTGATTCGCGCGACACCGATCCTCGCCCCTCGCAATCCGTTTGGATCCAGGGATGCCATGTAATCGATTTGCCCGCGGACGCCACCTGGTGATGTCGCTGGATCGCGCGGATCCACTCCGACCAGCACGTTGAGCAGCGTCGCCGCATCTCGGACGGTGCGGGCCATCGGGCCGGCGGTGTCCTGGCTGTGGGCGATGGGTATGATCCCCGCTCGACTCACCAGTCCAAGCGTCGGCTTGATTCCCACGATTCCATTTGCCGACGATGGGCACACGATCGAGCCGTCTGTCTCGGTCCCGATCGCGACTGTGCACATGTTCGCCGAGACCGCTGCGCCCGACCCCGAGCTGGAGCCGCAAGGATTGCGATCGAGCACGTACGGATTCTTCGCCTGCCCGCCACGTCCGCTCCACCCGCTGCTGGAATGGGTGGACCGGAAATTCGCCCACTCGCTGAGATTCGTCTTGCCGAGCAGAATGGCGCCTGCCGCGCGCAGTCTGGCGGCGATCGTGGCGTCCTGCAGCGGAATCGATCCCGCCAACGCGTAGGAACCCGCGGTCGTCGTCATCCTGTCGGCGGTGTCAATGTTGTCCTTGATCAGGATGGGGATTCCGTGCAGCGGCCCACGAACGCGACCCGCCTTTCGCTCCCGGTCGAGCGCGTCCGCAATCGAGAGAGCGTCCGGATTGAGCTCGATTACACTGCGAAGCGTCGGCCCGGTGCGATCCAGCTCGTGGATGCGATCGATGTACTGCTGCGTAATGGAGTGCGCCGTGGACCGGCCGGAGGCCATCGCCGACTGCAAATCAGCCAGCGTCGCTTCCTCGAGCGCAAATGAGGAGACGGGAAATCGCCTCGCCACATTCGCCGCGACCTTATCGCCGTCGCCAAGCAGAGTCTCGGCCGCCAGCGGTTTCCCACGGAGGGCAAGACCGCCCGCCACCGCGCCGATCCTCACGAAATCTCTACGATCCATGACGCTCCCTCTCCGAAAAGATTGAGTGCAGCAGGTCAGCACAGCTCCTCAGAATCGTCCCGCAGTTCTGGCAAATCAATTTGCACTTGATCTCCATTACGTTCGTCGAGCCGCAAACATCGCACACCCCGACATTCATCAGTCGAAATCCAGTGCCAGATCCAGCGCCGGCGCCGAGTGCGTCAGCGCCCCAACCGAAACCCAGTCGACACCCGTTTCAGCGATTCGGCGTACGGTCTCCAGTGTCACGCCACCGGAGGCTTCGGTTACGGCGCGCCCGTCCACCAGTCTCACCGCCTCGCGCAGCTCCACCAGTGACATGTTGTCGAGCATGATGACATCGGCGCCCGCGTCGAGTGCTGCCTTCACCTGATCGATCGAATCGCACTCCACTTCCACCTTGATCCCCGCCGGAGCTACCGCCCGGGCCCGCTTGACCGCGATTCCGATATCCCCATCGACGGCGGCGAGATGATTGTCCTTGATCAGGACCCCTGACGCCAGGTCCATTCGATGGTTCAATCCGCCGCCCGCGCGGACCGCGTACTTCTCCAGCCGCCGCAGGGCCGGAATCGTTTTTCGCGTGTCGAGAATGTGAGCCCGTGTTCCCGCGACGGCTTCCACGTACCGCGCGGTGAGCGACGCAATCCCCGACAGGTGCTGCACGAAATTCAGTGCGACGCGCTCCGCCGACAACAGCCCGCGCGCATGTCCCGAGAGAAACATCACCGGTGTGTCGCGAGTAACCTTGCTCCCGTCACGGTGATCGAGACGAATCGTCACGGCCTTGTCGAGCTGCTCGAACGCCTCGCACGCCAGCGCCAATCCGGCGATCACGCCAGACTGCCGCGCCACCAGCCTGCACCGCGCTCTGCGATCCGATAATACCGTCGCCGCGGTGGTGATATCGTGTTTGGTATCGTCTTCTTCCAGCGCCGTGGCGACGACGGCCCGCAGCTCCTTGGTCGTCAGCGGGAAATGAAGACCCTCCTCCCAGAAGAATCCGTGAGCGGCGAGCTCGGTATCCCACCCAGAACTCATTCGCCGGGATCTACCGAGGCTTCGGGAACCGGAGAGCGCGGAGTCTGGCCGCCAATCGCCACCATCCTTTCGATCGCCAGCCGCGCCCTCGCCGCGACATCCGCCGGCACGGTGATCCGGTGCTCCATCCGCTGCAGCGAGCTCAACACCTTGGGGAGGGTCGTCACCTTCATGAACGCGCACACCGCCTTTGGATTCGCCGGATGGAACGTCTTCTTCGGATTCTCCCGTCGGAGCCGGTGCAGGATTCCAACTTCGGTCGCGACGATGAACTCGTCAGCGTCCGAGATCTTCGGACGCTTGA
>JALYYH010000223.1 GCA_030946665.1 Gemmatimonadota bacterium | reverse complement strand
TCAGATCGTACGCACCTGCCTTTAGTTCCTCGGCCAGCGCCTTGGCAATGGAGAACCCGTCGAACGGTACTTTGTCGGCTTTGAGCTGGATGCCGCGGTCGGCGCCCATGCTCAGAGCCTTCCGGATGGTCTCCTGTACAACGTCGGGGCCCAATGAGATCACAGTAACGTCGCTGCCAGCATTCTTTTCCTTCAGCTGGAGGGCGGCCTCGACCGCCCAGGCATCGAAGTCGTTGATGTCAAACTTGAGGCCGGCCTCGTCCAGCGACACGTTGTCTGGCCCGATCTTGAAACGCACATCCATGTCGGCTACGCGCTTGATGCACACGGCAATCTTCACCGCGAAATCTCCATGTGAGTGATTTCACATAAAGATACCGAAGATTCACCACCGTCATGCGGAAGACAGAGCTGTACGAAAGGAATCACCGCGCCCCACTCGGCGCGTGATGAGGAGGATCAATACGGAGGCGACGAGAAGCGTCAGCGCGCCCGCGCCCCGCTCCTGCCACACCGGCGCATAGACGGCGGCGCGAAGGCCACCCAAAACCTGAAGGACGAGCGCGGCGACGATCCAGGACCACGCGGACAGCGTGCCCCACGTGCAGATCGCCATCGCTATCAACACCGTACCGGCGATGAGCAGTGTGACCCTCAATGGCTCGACGTCGCTGTCCGGCCCGAGCGACCACGCCACCGTTCCGAGGAGCACAACGACGGCGGCCCCCATGAGCACTCTCAAGCTCCATCGGGAGGTGAGTGCGACGACCACGAGTATGGGGATGGCCACCAGCGCGACGGCCATCAATGCATTGGCCGGAATGCTCGGGATTCCGGAGAACACTGGTGATATCGTATCGAGCACCGTCGAAGGAGTTGGCGGCATGCCACTTCGCGGGACGAGCGCATCGACTCGAGTCACTGCGTAGACGATGCCGCCAAGCCCGAGTCCCGCGCTCAGCATGTCGTTGCCGCCCGATTGTGAGGGTGAGCCTGGCAGCATCGGAATGCCTATCCGACGTCGCAGCGCGCCAACGACCAGCAACAGCCCGAACAGGATCAGGGTGGCGGGGATTGCCCCGGCGAAGCGGAGCGCCGTGGTGCCGATGAAGTTCCCCCACGACTGCGCCGTATCGTAGCTGAAAAGCCTCGTCGGCAGCGAGTTGACGGCGCTGAGCAACGAGAGCACGATGAGCGCGCTGATCAGGATAACCGCGTTTCTGCGATCGAGCTTCCCATCGTCGATTACGACGGGGCGCCGGCGCTGTGCCATGATCGCGCCCGTCACCACGAGTCCGAGCAGCAGCAGAATGCAAACGCCCGCGACGATCATCCGATTCGTCTGTCGCGCGCGGTCGGCGCGAAGAAACGCTTCGGGCAACTCGACGCCTCGTCGGGCCACCAGTGGCTCGTCGCCGGCCATCTCTACCCATGCACGCGCGGAGGCTCCGTCCGGCAGCTTCACGGCAGTGTCGGTGTAAGTGATCGTGACATCACGCCTGGCCGGACGCGCGGTTTCCTTGACCTCCGATTCGCGGAGCGTTGCGGTGTCCAGTCCGTCTCGCGCGAGGGTAGCAAGGGCGATGCGGCGAAGCGCCGCGGAATCGGCCGAGCCGCGGTGCGCCGAATCTGGAACGAGATGGCGTGCGTCCATCGGCCTTCCATCCGGCCATACGCGGACGCGCCACTCCTCGGTGCGTTGCGCAGCGTTTTCCGCCGTGTGGACGTACCGGACGATCCACCAGGCAGGTGGCACATACGTCGACGCAAACAGCTGCGCTTCGGGCACGAGCTTGTACTCGCGAAGAAATCTCGGCCACGCTGCGAGCGTGTCTCTTCCGATCGCGGAGAGTCGGGTCCACCCGGACGGATTGCCGCCGCGGGCGATGAGCATCGAGTCGGAGGTCTGAACTGCGCGTGCGCGCTGCGCGGAGAACGTTGGACCCAGCGTGGTCCTGGGCGGGCGCGCCACGGCGACGATGACACCTGCAACAGCGGCGGCCAGCGCCAGACGGCGCGCGCGCTTGCTGAACACGCCAGGCTGTCTCGGAGCGCCGGCCGCGACAGCTTCCCGTACGGTGGCGGGCGTCCACGCCGCAAACCGGGCGTCCTCGGGCGCGGGAGTGAACCCGCGCTGTCGGACCCATCGCCAAATCACCACCAGGGCGGGCGCAAGCAGCGCGAGCAGTATTATCGCCGCGCTAACGCGATACGCGGGCGCGCTTCCCGACGCCGCGAAAATTCCGAACAGCACCAGATCGTAGACGAAGTGCGCGATCACGGTTACGAGAATTCCGAACGTGATGAACAGCACCGCCCAGAAGCACGCGTCGAGGAAGATCTCCACGCCCCGGGAATACGGGGGCCATGATGCGTAATTCGCGTGGGCGAACCCGAAGATGAGCGCCGACGCAACTACTCCGGCTGCCATGAACCACCGCCTACCCGAGCGCTGCCCCACCCACAGAGACAGCAATGAAAGCGGCAGCGCGCGAAACAGCGCCTCCTCCCACACGCCCGCGTTCAATGACAGCGCGATTCCGGAAATCCACGGCATAGGCGACGCAATCTGGTTTGGATCGTCGAGCAGCTCGCTCGGAACCCACCAGCCAAATAGTGTCCTCGTCACCAGGTAGAAAATCGCGACGTAGGCGAAGCCGATCGCCGCCACGGCGTAGCCGCCGCCAACGCGAGACGCGACTTCCCTCGTGCCGCGATACCGCCACAGCTTCCACCAATCGAGGTGCCGCGGAAATGCATTCCGCGTGGCCGCTTCGGCGGCGGCGAGCGTCAAGCCGACGAGTAGCGCGGTCAGCAGGCCGAGCAGCACCGCCAGCAAGATGCGGGTCGCCTGGAAGCTGGCTGCCGACATCGCGGTATCGTAGGTGAACCAGCTTCCCGGCATGTCGTTGATTCCGGCAGCGAGTGCGAGCACGCCTATCACGCTTCCCACGACCATCGGCTCGCGCCAGCGTACGCCTCGCTCGCGCGCGAATCTGGTGAGCCAGACGATGCTGATGATGGCGACGGCGAGAATGGCGAGACTCGCCAGCAGGGCCAGGAGATCGTTCCACGAACGCATCTCGGCGTACCGGCGACGGAACGACTCGGGAATCTCGACGTATGGTCGGATGCGCGCAGTGGCGTCGCCGGCGATTCCGACTTCGGTGCGAATCGGCGCGCCACCAATGCGTCGATCAACTCGCTCGAATGTGTAAGTGCGATCGACCCGACCGCTGGCCTTCCTGGTTTCGTACGACGACGTCACGAGCTTCCACCGATCGGCGCGATCGTCGAGCCAGCTACTCAGCGCGTTTTCCGCGAGGCGTTGGCCCGAATCGGCGCTGACGGCGGGCAGTCGATCGGCATCCGCCAGCTTGCGCTCGAAGCCGATCACGCGCCCGTCGGGGGCAAAGTCGACCCGCGCCTCCCGAGGATTACCAGGAACGAACGCGCGCACCGACCAGGTAAAGGGCGCGACGTCAGCACCGCGAACGAGTGCGTTCAACGAGTCGTGACCGCCGGCGGCCAGCTCGACGAATGTGCGGAGAGAGTCGTTTCCCTGAAACCGCACCGCGGTTCTCGCGCCCGGTGGGGCGAGCGAGTGGGCGCGGAAGAACGAATCCGCACGGGCAAGCGCGACCTCGCGAGTGAGTGATTGCTTGAGCGCGACGATGGGAAGTGCGCGCGGAAAGAGCCAGGCGGCGGTGGCCGCCGCAATGATGGCGACGGTGACGACCCACATCGCAGTTTTGGAGGATCGCATCAGGCGACGACTCGTCGTCAGGCGTTTGTACTCCGCTCGATCTCAGCCGAGCGGAGAATCTACCGACACTGTAAGAGGTGCGTCAGACTGCTCGCAGTCGCTCGAGGTACTCGTCGACGCCGACGTAATGTGGATTCTCACGAAGTACGTTGCCGCAGAACGTGAGCGGGTGCGTCTCGTACGCCCCGTGCACCATGATCGTGCCGGATAGAGAGGCGACGTCGTACATGCACATCACGACGCAGGGGAACTGCTTCGCCGCGCCGGTGACCTTGGCTTCGAACTCGAGGATATCGAGATCGTCCGGCCAGCCGGGCTTGGACCAGCCGATGTTCCCGAGCAGCCGAATGCAGCCGCAACCCTTTTCGACCGAGCGCTGGAAGGTTTGGCCGATATTGCCCAGCATTCTGTCGCCACTTGGACCTCCGGTGATCACGGTCAGGCGCTCTTCGGTCTGCAGGTGATCGGTATTGATCCCTCTTTTACGCAGCAAGTCGACGACTTTCTTGTTGGCGTCGTCGTGACCGAACACGACAGCGTGATCACCTTTTCTGATGCCGACGAGGAGAAATTCGACTGCCTCTTCGAATTGCTTGTCGTTTTCCCAGAAGTAGGCGATGTGATCACCCAGCTTTACCTTCTCGTCCCGCAGTCCAAGCTGTATCTCGCCGCTGCGGTGTTTTGTTCGCCGCTCCGTCATTCGAACGCGCTCAGTCCAGTCACTGCCTGTCCCAGAATCAGAGTATGAATGTCGTGCGTGCCCTCGTACGTGTATACGCTCTCGAGGTTTGCCATGTGCCGCATCGACGAGTATTCGGCGAGGATGCCGTTGGCCCCGAGCAGCCTGCGCGCCTCACGCGCTATGTCAGTGGCGGCGCTCACGTTATTACGCTTTGCCAGCGACACCTGTTGAGGGCTGAAAGTGCCAGCGTCCTTGAGCCTTCCAAGGTGTAAGGCAAGAAGCTGCCCCTTGACCAGCTCCGTGAGCATTTCCGCCAGGCGCAGCTGCTGTAACTGAAACCCCGCAATCGGCTTCCCGAACATCACCCTGTTTCCGGCGTAGTCCAGCGCCTCCTCGTAGCAAGCTTGTGCAGCTCCCATAGCGCCCCAGGCGATGCCGTATCGCGCCTGAGTGAGGCACATGAGGGGACTCTTTATTCCGCCGGACTTGGGTAGGAGCGCGGTTGCAGGCACTTTCACGTCCTGCAGCACCAGCTCACTCGTATCGGACGCGCGAAGTGACAGCTTTCCCTTCTGATCCCTGGCGGTAAATCCGGGCGCGTCGGTGGGAACCACGAAGCCGCGGATCGACTTGTCACTCTGGTCGTCTCCCGTCTTGGCCCAGATTATCGCCACCTGCGCCATCGACCCGTTGGTGATCCACATCTTGGCGCCGTTGATCACCCAGCTTCCGTCCTTTTGTTCGCGCGCGCGGGTGATCATTCCTGACGGATTGGACCCATAGTCTGGTTCGGTGAGTCCAAAGCATCCGATTGTCTCGCCGTGTGCCATTCTTGGGAGCCAGCGCCGCTTCTGCTCCTCACTACCGAAGGCGTAGATCGGGTACATCACCAGCGCGCCCTGGACGGAGGCGAATGATCGCACGCCCGAGTCGCCCCTCTCCAGCTCGTGCATTATCAAGCCATAGGCGACGTTATTCAGTCCGGCGCACCCGTACTCCTCGGGCAGGTTCGCTCCGTACACCCCGAGCTCCGCCATCTTCGGAATGAGTTCCTTCGGAAATCTCCCTTCTATGTAACAGTCGCCGATGATTGGCAGGACGTTCTCATCGACGAAGGCGTGAATGGTGTCGCGGACGGCGCGCTCTTCTTCAGAGAGCGCAGAATCAATATTGTAAAAGTCGGTAGGCATCCGTGAAAGTTAGCGCAGGCCAGGCGGGATGAGCTATCCTGGCATCTGTCGCTGCCGAAAGTGTCAACTGCAACTGAACGGGTGAGTGACCCGTCCGTTGCAGGCACCTACGCAACAGCGCGACAAGCCAGTGGAGTGATCCCGATCGCGCGCGCCTTCGCGCGGAAGGTGGCACCGTGATCGACCACGAATCCCTGCTCGTCCTGCCACTGATGCACCATCTCGTGCAGCAGCGTGTGCAACGCCTCGTCCCATCCATCGCGCCTGATGTGACTCCTGCTCAGCACGATCTCCGGCTCGCATCCCTCGCTGGCCGGGCTGTAGTGGCCCAGCCTGCTCTTCATCCGCCGCGAAATCCTTATTGGAATCTCCCGCAGCCCACTACCGAATGCCCGCCGGTTGTACTCGGCGTGCCAGCGCGAAAGCTCGCGGATGGATGGAAGGTCCGCCGGGTTTGCGCGCCCGGGCCGGCGGCGTCTTCGCGGCGGAGAGCTCGCGCGCGCCACCGGGAACTCCAGGATCGTGCGGCGCGCTTCACGGCGAGCGACCCTGTTCCTGCCGTGGACAAAGGTGATTATCGCCTTCCACACCTCTTCATCGGCGTCGAGGAAGCTGTCGTGAATGCGCAGGTCTCCTCCGCTGTAGCTGACGACGACCGTGAGGTTCGTAGTGAGTCGCACGCGATAGTGCGCACCCAGTCCCAGTCGCTGCAGCCGCGCCCTCAACTCCTCCGCGTTCTTTGGATGGCGCTTCATCCAGCTCCAGCGCGAGCTGGTCGCGGTCACTCAGCCGCCACATACTCCGACCGCTTGAAGCATTTGTCCGGACCCTTCACGAAGGTGCCATGGTCCTTCGACCACACGTGCGTCGTGACGTCGATCGTTTCCCGCCCAATGGTGATGACGTTGACAGACGACGGCCGACCCCCGCGCGATCTGTTAGAGACCGTGCCAGCGGTCGAGATCACAGTGCCCTTTCTGGTGTGCTCGATGTAGTGCACCGATTCCTGATGGTCGTGACCACAACACACTAAATCCACGCCCATCTCGGCGAAAGCCCCGAGAATCCTGTGGGTGTTCTTGAGCCCGTGACGTCGTGACAGCTCACCCCTGACGGGATTGTGGTGCATGACGATCACCCGGGCATCTCCTCGAGCTGCTTTGGCAAAGAGCTCGCCAGCCTTGTCGAGCTGCTTCTTGTGGATGTCGCCGATGATGGAGATGTCGCGGACTTTCCAGGTGAGAGTACGCAAGGTGACACCGTGCGCGGTGTTGATCCCCACAAACGTCGCGCCAGCAACGTGCAACACCGGCTCGACATTCTTGTCGATGAACTTCCGATAGTTCTCGTAGACTTTCGACTTGTCGCCAAAGCCGAGCGGGGCCTTCCACCACGCGACGTCGTGGTTGCCGGGGACGGTGATGACCTTGCTAACCTTCCTCGCGTCCCGGATGAACGCCGCGGCTCTCTGAAACTCACCAGATCTGGCGCGCTGGCTGAGATCGCCCGATATCGCGACGACGTCGAACTTCTCGGTCTGGATGATCTGCTCGATGGCCTCGATTTGCTCTGGAACGGCCGGCCAACCGAAATGCAGGTCCGAGACGTGGAAGACGGTGGTCATGTCATCCGCCTCTCGAGGGACGGGAGGTCAGGGCGCGAGGACGAGATCGGCGAAATGCGTCGCGACGCTGGCCGTGAGCGCCGGTGAAAGTGTTCTCGCCGGGTCGCCCATCACCTCGCCCACCCACAGGATCTTTGCCATCCGCGAATCCATCATGATGACGCGCAAAATCGCAACGCCCGTACCACCGCCGCGGTTCTCGAGTCTCAGCTCGACCGGGAGGATGGCGTACCTCGATCCCTTGAGACCGACGAGCCCGCGTACCTGCGACGCCAGCGGATCACGTACCGCGCTCTCGGGCAATACCCGCCCCCGCAGCCACTCGGCGGAGAGCGAGCGCGCGTCGGTCATCAGGATGCTGTTGAGTTTTGAGGCGCGCTCCACTTCGCGGGCGAATGTCCAGGAGTGCCCCAGTCCCCGAGCCGTCATGGCGGCTTCGATCTGATCGTCGAGTGCAGCCAGAAACGCGGCGCGATTGGGGATCTGCTTCTGCCAGCCCAGGGTGTCGATGTAGGAGAGATATTGGACCGGAAGGAGGAGAATCTCCTGGCCTGCCATCCGCTCGAGCGGACGCAGCGGTACCGGAGACGCCTCCGTCTCGGGAGGTTTTGACGCGCACGCCAGCAGAATCGAGGCGGATGCAATCAGAAAAATGTTTCGCAAAGGCTCTTGGCTTGGATTGCGGGAAAGTTAACCCATACTCAATTTCATCGCATACGTGCCAACCGACGTGATGCATAAACTTCGCACGATCGTCATCTGGTCCTTCGTCTCCCTGCTGGGCGCCGTGAGCTTCGGGTGGCTCGCGCTGTCGCGGGGAGAGCCGGTGAACGCCGCGTGGCTGCTCGTCGCGGCGCTGTGCACCTACGCGGTCTCGTACCGGTTTTACAGCCGGTTCATCGCCAGCAAGATCTTCGCGCTCGATGCTGCTCGTCCCACTCCGGCGGTGAGGCTCAACGACGGCCGAGACTTCATGCCGACCAACCGGTGGGTGGTCTTCGGCCATCACTTTGCGGCGATTGCCGGACCCGGGCCGCTCGTGGGACCGACGCTGGCGGCCCAGTTCGGGTTTCTTCCCGGGGCTCTCTGGATAATCGTCGGCGTGGCGATCGGCGGCGCCGTTCAGGATTTTGTGATTCTCTGCGCATCCGTGCGGCGGGACGGAAAATCGCTCGGGCAGATGGCGAAGGAGGAGATCGGGCCAGTAGCGGGATATACGGCGTTGGTGGCAGTGCTCGGCATCATGATCGTCCTGATCGCGGTGCTCGCGCTCGTGGTGGTGAATGCCCTCAAGGCCAGTCCGTGGGGCGTAGTGACCATCGGGCTGACGATTCCCACTGCGCTCCTCATGGGGGTTTATCTGCGCTGGGTGCGACCGCACCGTGTGCTCGAAGCCAGCGCGATCGGCTTGGTGCTTCTCATCGTCGCCCTTTATGCGGGACGGTGGGTGGCGCAGAACCCCGGCCTTGCTCCGACGTTCACGCTCACCGGCAAGACCCTCGCGCTCCTGATCATGGGCTACAGCTTCTTCGCGTCGGTTCTGCCGGTGTGGCTGTTGCTCGCTCCGCGCGACTACCTGTCGGCCTTCGTAAAGATCGGTGTCGTGCTCGCGCTCGCGCTGGGGATCATCATCGTGCTGCCGCCGCTTCAGATGCCGGCTCTCACCCAGTTCACGAATGGCACCGGCCCGGTGTTCGCCGGGAAGATCTTTCCTTTCGCGTTCATCACGATCGCTTGCGGGTCGATCAGCGGATTCCATTCGCTGATCGCATCCGGAACGACACCCAAGCTTTTGGCCAACGAGGCCGACGCGCGGATCGTCGGCTACGGGGGGATGCTCACTGAGTCCCTCGTCGCCGTGATGGCGCTGATCGCGGCGTGCGTTCTCACGCCGGGAGTCTACTTCGCGATCAACGCTCCGCCGAGCGCGATTGGAACGACAGCGGCCAGCGCGGCGGCGGCGGTGCAGAACTGGGGATTCGCCCTCGATCCGGCACAGATGCAGCTGCTCGCGCAGCAAGTCGGAGAGAAGACGCTGCTTTCTCGCACGGGCGGCGCGCCCAGTCTTGCCGTCGGGATGGCGCATCTCTTTTCCCGGGTGCTCGGTGGCTCGACGGCGATGGCGCTCTGGTACCACTTCGCCATCATGTTCGAGGCGCTGTTCATTCTCACGACCGTCGATGCTGGGACTCGAGTCGGACGATTCATGCTTCAGGATCTTCTGAAGCACGTCTGGTCGCCAATTGGCCGCGTATCCTGGTATCCGGCGGTCGTCATCTCGAGCGCGATCGTGGTCGCGATGTGGGGGCACTTCCTTTATCAGGGAGTGCTCGATCCTCTCGGTGGGATCAATTCACTCTGGCCACTGTTCGGAATCTCGAATCAGCTGCTTGCGGCGGTAGCGCTATGCGTCGGGACCACCGTCATCATCAAGATGGGAAAGGCGCGCTGCGCGTGGGTGACTGTCGTGCCGCTCGCCTGGCTGGCTACAGTTACGCTCACCGCCGGATGGCAAAAGATCTTTTCCGCCAATCCGAAGCTCGGATTCCTTTCTCACGCGCGCCTGCTCGGTGATACTCTGGCGCACGGCGCCCTCCCCGCCGGTGTGCAGTCGATCACTGACGCGAACCGACTGATTCTGAACGACAGGATCGACGCGGCCGTGGCGGCCTTCTTTCTCCTCTCAGTCGTGGTCGTGCTGGTGGCGTCGGCGCACGAGTGGTTCATCGTTTTGACAGGACGAAAAGTCGCGCACAGCACGGAGATTGCTTTCGGGCAGGCGACAAGAGCCGCCTAGGGCGGGCAGCAGGTCGCACGTTCATCGGCAATCTTTGCGGAATCTTCGCGCCACACGTCAGAACTGCGGGCGAACTTCCTCCAATGAGAATATCGATCCCAATCGGAGCACCCACAGCGGTCGGGTTGCTGGTGCCAGGTCCCAAAGCCCTTCCGCCCCGGTTGGCGGAAGCACAGGGGGGAACCCTTACTTACTCCGACCGTCACGGCGGCGGGGCGATTTTCGAGCTCAGGCTTCCGGTGGCAACGCCATAGCGCTAACCTGATTTCAATCAGGTTATATCTCAGCTATCCTGAGTCCTCCGCAAAACGATACGCTGGCGTACTGTCAGTCGTCACCTATTTACTACGCCGAAGGTCTCGACGACCACTCGCTGACTGGCATGGGATGGTCGATAGCAACGTCCACTCTCGAGCGGTACCTTCCCAACGGCACCTCAAACCGATGATCGACTTCATCAGCTCGATATTCTCCCAGTCCGCGTCATTCATTCGGACAATGCTTGGCGTTCCTGACTATGCGCGCTATCTCGCCCACATGCGTGAGGCGCATCCGGGAGATCGCGTGATGACCGAAACCGAGTTCAATCACTCACGAATGAACGACCGCTACAGCCAGCCCGGCTCGAAGTGCTGCTAGCGATGCGGTAAGCTCCGCACACCGGGGTGTGCAACAAATGACTCGGCAGACGTCTCCCATCTGCAACCCCAACCGAGTCAGAAATGAAACCATCGACATCGCTGGTCCTGTTCGTCCTCGCATTGAGCGCGTGTAAGCGCGATTCATCCTCCGCCGCCGATGCGAGCTCCACGATCCCAGCGATGGGAGTTGCGTCGCAAGCAGCGGGAGGACCCACCACCGACATGCCCCTGGCCAAAGTCAGAGGTGCGGACGTCCTGCGCTTGAGCGGCCTTCAATCAACCGCAGTGATGAACGAAGCTGTGGCTTCGGGGAATCCTCCATCGACGGTCAACCCGTTTCAGAATGTAGGCGTTGGCGCATCCGCGCCAACGATGGTCATTCGTACCGGGCAGGCCTTTATCGAAGTCGACAAGGTCGATCCGGCTACACTCAAGATCCGGCAGATCGCGGCACAAGTCGGTGGCTACATCACCAATTCCTCGGTTAGCGGGGGCCACGACCAGATAAGGCAGGCAACCCTCGAGCTGAAGATTCCGGCACCCAGATACGACGAGGCGGTCGGAACGCTGGCGACGATCGGCAAAGTCGAGACTGTGAGCTCCAACGCGCAGGATGTTGGCGAGGAGTTTGTGGACGTCACCGCGCGGGTGAGCAACTCACGGCGTCTCGAGGAGCGGT
>JALYYH010000146.1 GCA_030946665.1 Gemmatimonadota bacterium | reverse complement strand
CGCTATCTCCTGCCTCGATGAGAGAGAGCCAGTTCGCCCGCTCGCCGGTGGGCAGCGGAAGGTTCCGCTTCGCGGCGTGGGATCGCGGCGAGCGCATCGTTCTTCAGGCGGATAGCGCAAACTATCGCGGCCGTCCGAACCCTGATCGCGTCATCTGGCTTGTGTCGTCGGATTATCAGGCTGCCGCGCTCAGATTCCTGGGCGGCAGTGCAGATTTCCTCGATGTCGTGAAGCCGGAGTTGGTGTCGCAAGTGAAGGCGAAGGGCGGTGACGTGGTCGTTTCGCCGGGAAGTCTCGACTACGCATATGTCGGCTTCAATCTTCGCAACGCGGGCAAATCCGGTCCCCACCCGATTCTTGGCGAGCGCGAAACCCGGCGGGCGCTGGTGATGGCCGTCGACCGCGCGGCACTGGTGCAAAACGTGTTCGATACGCTCGGCCTCGTCGCGCACGGTCCGGCCACCAGGATCCTCGCCACCGCCGACACAACAATTGGCCTGCCATACGATTCTGCACGGGCGTCCGCTACGCTCGATTCGCTTGGATGGCGGCGCGGTCCCGGGGGAATGCGCTCCCGCGGGAAGACGCCGCTCGCATTTTCACTGATAGTGCCGAGCTCCAGCGCTAACCGCATGAAGGTCGCCGTGCTTCTCCAGGAGCAATGGAGAAAGGCTGGCGCAAATGTTCGCATCGAGCCGCTCGAGCTCAACTCCTTCACCAGGAGGATGGACTCCAGGAAGTTCGAATCGATGCTTGTTGGCTGGCACATCGATCCGACTCCGTCATCGGTGAGAGATGAGTGGGCGAGCTCGGAAATCAGGAAAGGCGGCTACAACGCGACTTCCTATCGGAGCCCTGGGTTCGATGCCGTAATCGACAGTGCGCTGAAAGAAATGAACCCGACGCGGAGCGCGGCACTTTATCGCCGCGCTTATCGGTTGCTCACCGAGGACGCGCCCGCGCTATGGCTCTACGAGCTGCGAAACGCCCAGGGAATCTCCAAGCGGATCAACGCGACCGGCATCAGGCCCGATGCGTGGTGGGCCAATCTCGCGGACTGGAGCGTCAACTAGCCTCCAGCCCGGATGAAGATCGAACTCCGGCAAAACAAAGAGGCGCGACTGACATCCGTCGCGCCTCTTTAGTTCTTTTCGGGCGAAGCCTACTTCTTGTCGTCGACGATCTCGTAGTCAGCCTCCACCACGTCATCGGCTGGCTTGCTGCCGGCCTCGGCGCCAGCCGTTGCTCCGGCGGCGGGCTGACCGGCCTGCGGCTCAGCGGCCTGACCCTGCTGCTGGTAGAACGCCTGCCCGGCCTCGCTGAAGACCTTGGTGAGCTCTTCCTGCGCGGCGCGGATCTCGGTCATGTCGTCGCCGCGTAGCGCCTTGCGGGCACGCTCGATAGCCGCGTCGATCTTCGCTTTCGTCTCTGGAGTGACTTTGTCGCCCCACTCCTTCACGTTCTTCTCGACTTCGTAGGTCATGGAGTCAAGACGATTCCTCGCGTCGATGGCCTCTCTCGCCTTCTTGTCTTCGGCCGCGTTCTTCTCCGCGTCCTTGACCATGCGATCGATCTCGGCGTCGGACAGTCCGCTCGAGGCCTCGATGCGGATCTTCTGCTCCTTGCCCGTGGCCTTGTCCTTCGCGGTCACGTGCAGGATTCCGTTGGCGTCGATGTCGAACGTCACCTCCACCTGCGGCATGCCGCGTGGTGCGGGTGGAATTCCGGTGAGCTGGAACTTGCCGATTGTCTTGTTGTAGCTGGCCAGCTCACGCTCGCCCTGTAAAACGTGGATCTCCACCGTCGTCTGATTGTCGTCAGCCGTAGAGAAAGTCTCGCTCTTCTTGGTCGGAATCGTGGTGTTGCGCGGGATGAGCACCGTGGTGACTCCGCCGAGCGTCTCGATACCGAGTGACAGCGGGGTGACGTCGAGCAGCAGAACATCCTTCTGCTCGCCGGTGAGGACCGCGCCCTGAACGGCGGCGCCGATCGCCACCACCTCGTCGGGGTTCACGCCCTTGTTCGGATCCTTGCCGAAGAACTTCTTGACGATCTCCTGGATCTTCGGTATGCGCGTCGAGCCGCCAACGAGAAGAACCTCGTCGATCTCATTCGGCTTGATGCCGGCATCCTTCAGCGCCTGCTCCATCGGTGCGATCGTGCGCTGAATCAGGTCGTCCACGAGCTGCTCGAACTTGGCTCTGGTGAGCGAATAGTTGAGATGCTTCGGTCCGCTCTGATCGGCGGTGATGAAGGGAAGGTTGATGTCCGTGGTCTGCGTGGTGGACAGCTCCATCTTCGCTTTCTCTCCCGCTTCCTTGAGGCGCTGAAGCGCCATCGGATCCTTGGAGAGATCGATTGCCTGGTCGCGCTTGAACTCGGTCACCAGCCAGTCGATGACGCGCTGATCGAAGTCGTCGCCGCCGAGGTGCGTGTCGCCATTGGTCGACTTCACTTCGAACTGACGCGATCCCTCGACGTCGTACAACTCCAGGACCGAGATGTCGTACGTGCCGCCGCCGAGATCGAAGACCGCGACTTTTTCATCCTTCTTCTTGTCGAGGCCGTATGCGAGCGCCGCGGCAGTCGGCTCGTTGATGATGCGGAGCACATCGAGTCCGGCAATCTTGCCGGCATCCTTGGTCGCCTGGCGCTGTGAATCGTTGA
>JALYYH010000137.1 GCA_030946665.1 Gemmatimonadota bacterium | reverse complement strand
TCGGGCCGTGACGGTCCTGAATCCACGCCGAGATTTTTCTCTCCGCGAGTGTCAGCATCGCGATCCCGATCATATAGATGGTGAAGATGATGATCATCTTCACGGCCGTGAAGATGAAAAACGCCATACCGCTCACCGGCGGAAGATTGGGATTCGCTGCCTGCAGCAACGGGGAATAGAGTTGAACGGTGCTCACGCTGCGCCCACGGCGATTGGAGCGTTCGCGCCAGACGACGGAGCGTTTGCCAAGGGCAAGCCCTTGAACCCGATCGTCTCGTAACTGAGTCCCGCGAACGCCTTGTTCGATGACGCCAGCAGCGCGAAAACTTCGGCCGGGAGGAAGAAGAAGCTCTGCATCCCCATTGCACCGAGCAGATCGCCCAGGACCAGCCAGCTGGGACGCGTCTGGCCGGGAGCCTGGCGCGCCTGGGTGAACCGTTGCACTCGCCCACGAAGATTGGTGACGGTCCCCTCTTCCTCGGCGAAGTTGGCGATCGGCAGCACCACCGACGCGTTACGGGCGACTTCTGGGAGCACCGAGCTGATGACGATGATTTCGCTGGCGCGCGCGATTGCCGCTGCGTCGATGCCAGCGAGATCTTCGCCCGCCACCAGGAGCACATCGCCCTGCTCGAGTCCAGCCAGGAGGTCAGCGGTCTTGTCAAAACCAAACGCCCGCGCGCCGTAAACGTTGGCTGCGCGCTCGCGGCGGAGTGCAAGATCCTTTACGCCCGGGAGCGGAGCCTCATCGCCCTCTGTTACCCGGAACGCGCCGGCACCACCTTGCATGATCTGGGTCAGGAGAAAGAGCGCCTCGTTGGACAACATCGGAGACGCAGCTACGAAAACCTTTTTCCCGGTAATGGCGCGTGCGGCAGCGGTGATCGCGATCTCCCATGTGGTAGTGGCCAGATTGCCGGGCCGCCGAACCATCGGCTGCTCCACGCGGTTCTTCTCATTCATCCAGCGGTAATTCAGCCGGCCCCAGTCGCACATGAAGTACGCATTGACGTGCTCATTGGGGCGGGGGCGCATGCGCACCAGCTGATTCTCGCGCGTCTCCATGATCACGTTGCAGCCCTGAGTGCAATTCGGGCAAATCGAAGCAGTGCGGTCCAGCTCCCACGCGCGTGCCTTGTTGAGGAAATCCTTCGACAACAGCGCACCTACCGGGCAGAGGTCGACGACGTTGGAAGCCCATGGATGCGTGAGATCCTTTCCTTCGAATTTTCCGATCAGGGCGCGGTCGCCGCGCTCGCTGACGTTGAGAACAGGATCGTGAGCGACATCGTCCATGAAACGAACGCAGCGGGTGCACAGAATGCATCGGTTCGGGACGTAGATCACGTCGCCGCCAAAATCCTCCGCCGGATTGAAGCGCTTGGGCTCGCGGTAGCGTGAATCCTGACGACCCTCCTGGTAGGTGTAGTCCTGGAGCTCACACTCCCCGGATTGATCGCAGATGGGGCAATCGAGCGGGTGGTTGATGAGCAGCATCTCGAGGACACCTTTGCGCGCATCGAGCGATTTGTCGGAGTGAACGTGAACGACCTGCCCTTCAGCGACCGTTGTCGCGCACGAAGGAGCAAGCTTGGGCGCCTTCTCGACTTCGACGAGACACATGCGACACACCCCGACAACCGGCAGACCCGGATGATAGCAGTAGTGCGGAATGAGAATCCCCGCGGTCTTGGCGGCCTCGAGAATCGTCGTCCCGTCGGGAACGCTCACTGCGCGTCCCTCGATCGTCAGGTTGACCAGTTTGGTCTCAGCCATCAGGCAACAGCCTCGAACACCGGGTGAAAGCGCCTGCCCTGAATGAGCGCCTCGAATTCGCTACGAAACTTCTGAATTCCGGACACGACCGGCACAGCGCACGAATCGCTGAGTACGCAAATAGTCTTGCCCGTCATCTGCTCGGCAATGTCAAGGAGCGTGTCGAGGTCTTCGACGGTTCCCTGCCCGTCACGGATCCGTTCCATGATCTTGGTGGTCCAGGCGGTGCCCTCACGGCATTGCGTGCACTGGGCACAGCTCTCGTGCGCGAAGAACCGTGCGATTCGGGCGATGACTGAAACCATCGACTGAGCATCGTCGATCACGATCACGCCGCCGGAGCCGAGCATGGAGCCCTGCGCAACGAAACCCTCGTAGTCCATGAGCGTGGCTTCCGCCTCTTCGATCGTCTGAATTGGCACAGATGCGCCGCCCGGTATCACAGCCTTGAATTTTCGTCCATGGGCAGGACCGCCGCACAGGTCATACAGGAATTCCTTGAACGGAAATCCCATCACGACTTCGTAGGTGCCCGGGCGCTGCACGTTGCCGCAGACCGAGAAGAGTTTGGTGCCGGTGCTCCTCGGATTCGACAGAGACATCTTCTTGTACCAATCGGCGCCATTCATCAGTATGGGCGCGGCGGCGATCAGCGTCTCGACGTTATTGATCGTGGTCGGCATGCCGAAGACGCCCGATACCGCGGGAAAGGGAGGCTTGATGCGTGGATTGCCGCGCCGGCCTTCGAGCGAGTTCATGAGCGCGGTCTCTTCGCCGCAGATGTACGCGCCTGCTCCCTTGTGCACGTGGACGTCAACGCGTTTGCCCGTGCCCATTGCATTTTTTCCGATGATGCCCGCTGCGTACGCCTCTTTCACCGCCTGCTCCATCCAGTACAGCGGCTCGGTGAACTCGCCGCGGATGTAGACGTATGCCGTCTCGGCGCCGATTGCGTACGCCGCTATCGCGCAACCCTCGACGAGAGCATGCGGGGTCCACCGCATTAGCTCACGATCCTTGAAGGTACCGGGCTCCGACTCGTCGGCGTTGCAACAGAGGTAGTGCGGTTTCCCATCGCCCGGCTTCATGAACGACCACTTCATGCCGGTGGGAAACCCGGCGCCACCCCGTCCACGAAGGCCGGATTCCTTGACGACGTTCACGATATCGGCGGGGGCCATTCCCAGCGCTTTCTCGAGCGCCTTGTACCCGCCGCGTTTTCTCCAGCCATCGAGCGACCTTGCTTCAGCGTCGCCGAAATGCTGGGAGAGCACCGTGGTTTCTCTCTGATGGGGGTGGTGCGGATAGCCCATTTATGCGAACCGTGCGAGTAGGTCCGGAATTTTCTCCGGCGTAACTGATTCGATGAACTCTTCGTTCACCATTACAGGAGTTGCAAATCCGCACGCTCCGAGGCACTCCACTTCAATGACGGTGAAGCGGCCATCAGGCGAAGTGATCCCCAAATCCCCGGTGTTCGTGTGGCGGAGCAACGCCTTCACCACGTCTTCGGCGCCACAGATCCCACATGGCGAAGTCGTGCAGACCTGTATGAAGTATTTCCCCACCGGATGCTGGTGGTACATGGTGTAGAACGTCACCACTCCCTTCACGTAGGCCGGCGTGAGCTCGAGAACCCCGGCCACCTCGGCCATGCCTTCCTCGCTAACCCAGCCGCGCTCGCGCTGAACCATCCAAAGCGCGGGCAGAAGGGCCGCCATCTTCGTCGGATAGCGCGTGAGCAGCTCGTCGAGCTCTCGCCGTACGTCGTCAGTGAAGACCGGCGTGTAGGGCTCGTGCGCAGCGCGATCGTGCGACGCGTAGTCCGGTGATTCAAGTCCGCCCACGAGGTCAGGGGTCAACGATCGATCTCCCCCATGACGATGTCGATGCTGGCGTTGATGGCGATCACGTCTGAAAGGAGATGGCCCTCTACCATTTTCGGGATGGCAGCGAGGTTTACGAAGGATGGCGGCCGGATGCGCCAGCGAACCGGCTTCGACGTCCCATCAGACACCATATAGTAGCCCTTCTCACCCTTCGGGCTCTCGACCGCGAAATATGACTCTCCGATTGGCGGACGCGGGCCTTCCATCACGTTCTTGAAGTGGTGGATCATCGACTCCATCTCGTTGGTCGCTTTTGACTTTGGCGGAAGGATGATGCGCGGGTCGTCAATGTTGACGGGACCCTCTGGTAACCGATCGGCAGCCTGTTGCAGAATCCGCACCGACTGGCGCAGCTCCTCGAATCGCACCAGGTACCTGTCGTAGACGTCGCCGTTCGTACCGACCGGAACCTCGAAGTCGTAGGTTTCGTAGTCCAGGTACGGAAAGTCCTTGCGCACATCGTAATCGACGCCTGACGCTCGCAGCATCGGTCCGGACAGACCCCAATTGATCGCTTCGTCGGGTGTCATGACACCGAGTCCGACGGTGCGACCGACCCAGATTGCGTTCTTGGTGAGGACGCGATCGATCTCGTCGAGAGTGTGCGGAAACGTGCGTGTGAACTGCCGCAGGCCGTCCATCCACCCACTCGGAATGTCCGCTGCCATCCCGCCGACGCGAGTCGCCGAGGTGGTAAGACGTGCGCCGACCCACTTCTCGAGGAGGCGGTAAATCTCTTCACGGCGCTGGAACGCCCACAGAAATGGAGTGAACGCTCCAATGTCGATGCAGAACGTTCCGAGCCAGACGAGGTGCGACATGATGCGCGACAGCTCGGACGCGATGACACGCAGCACCTTGCACCGTTCCGTGATCTCGATTCCGAACAGCCGCTCGGCACCAAGCGCAAAAGCGACGTTGTTTCCGATGGAGTTCAGGTAGTCCTCGCGATCCGTCCAGCAGATGATCTGATTGTACTGCCGGTACTCACCGATCTTCTCGAAGCCGCAGTGGAGGTAGCCTATGTGCGGGATGCAGCGAACGACCGTCTCGCCATCGAGCTCGAGAACGAGGCGAAGCACGCCGTGCGTCGCCGGATGCTGCGGCCCGATGTTGATCAGCATGTGCTCACCCTCGAGCTCCGGCTCCAGACTCGGTGGCGCTTCCACGGCGACTGCCGTACCGCCGTCGTTGGTCACCAGCGGAATGCGCCGCGGGCGGCCCTGAGCATCAAGCCCCGAAGTTGAGAGCTCGACTTCTACGGTTCGTCGCGACATCTACTCGCCAGTCCTCTCGCCCTTGTTCAATCGCTCGCGCATGTCCTCGGGGAGCTCGGCGAAAGCGTCGGCGATGGTCAGCTCCTCCATCGAGTAGCGGGCCTCGGGGTTCTGTGCGAGCGCCTGCCGCAACTGCTCGGAACGACTGAAGCGTCCGCGCAGAGGAAAATCCTTGCGCAGCGGATATCCTTCCTTGTACGACTCCCACATCAGGAGGCGACGCAGATCTGGATGACCGCGAAAGCGGATCCCGAACATGTCGTAACACTCACGCTCGAGCCAATCAGCGGCGCGATAGATGTCGTAGACGCTGTCGATTTCGAGAGGGCTTCCCTTCGGAAGCTGCGCCTTGATGCGGAGGAAGCGTCGATAAGGAAGCGACCGAAGATGCCAGACCACCTCGAGCGGGACCTCGGCGTCGCGGTACTCGACGGCCGTGACGTCGCTCAAAAAGTCGTAGCGATGCGCGGGCTCGTCGTGAAGCCAGCGTATCACATCGTGCACCGAGGCCCGGTCCACATACACAACGGTCTCACCCCATATCACCTCGACGCGCCTGACCGCGGCGAAGAACTTGTCCTCGAGCGCCTTCGCCGAGGGGTTCGCGGGCGCGCCTCGATGCGAGACGTTTTTCTGGGTTGCCGGTTGGCTGTCGGATGCAAGTGCGCCTGTGCGCATGACGTCGAAACTCATCACGGCGCGGACCTTGTCTGGTGAACGGAATTGCCGAACGGCTCGCCCAGCTCGTCGATCACCGACGGCGGGATGTAGAGCTGGCTGGAAGGATCCGGCTCCATTTCGTCGCGGGTTCCCTTGTCGGCGGAGCGTTCGTTCTTCACCTTCTCCTGGAGCATCCGAATGCCGTAGATGAGTCCCTCCGGGCGCGGCGGGCATCCCGGCACGTAAACGTCAACGGGAATGATCGTGTCGATTCCCTGCACCACCGCGTAGTTGTCGAACATTCCGCCGGTGGAAGCGCACGCGCCCATCGAGATGCTCCACTTGGGCTGCGGCATCTGCTGCCAGATGCGGCGAATGATCGGGGCGAGCTTGAACGGAACCCTGCCAGCGCAGATGAGAACGTCAGCCTGGCGGGGCGAGAAGCTCATCCGCTCCATGCCGAAACGCGCGAGATCGAAATCGCTGGCGGCCGTCGCCATGAACTCGATTGCGCAGCAGGCGGTCCCGAAGGGCATTGGCCACAATGAGTTGGCGCGCGCCCAGTTGACGAGGAAGTCGAGGCGTGTGGCGACCCAGCCCTCTTGCGACTCGGGAATGTATGAGACAACCCGGTGATCCGTGGTAGCCGTCAATCCCATTGGAGCGCTCCCTTTTTCCAGACATAGACGTAGCCGACGAGCAAGATCAGCATGAACACCAGCATTTCGCTCAACCCAAAGAGAGAAATGTTTCCCACCGGACAGGCGTCGTTCACCAGCGGCACCAGGCAGGAGAGCTGCCTGTAGTAGACGGCCCATGGGATCATGAACACCGTCTCGATATCGAAGATGATGAAGAGGATCGCGACCAGGTAGAAACGCACGGAGAACCGCTCGCGAGCGTCTCCGAGCGCCGGAACTCCTGATTCGTAAGCCTGCTGCTTTACCGGAGTCGGCCGCGCTCTGATGGTGAGCGCTGAGATCGCGATGATCGCGAGCGCATTGATCACCACGAAACCGAGCAACATCAGAACCGGGAAATAAGCGCGAGCCATGAGGTTCCAGACTTCGTGAAAAATTTCACTAACGCGATTTTCAGGAATTTACCGACCGCTATCTTGTAATTCAACGGCTTCAGTTCGGTGGCGACGATAGTGGGAAATTCGTACATTCACGACGAAAAGCTGCGAACACCCGCGCAGCGGCAACCGCCGGCAGGCCGGCGTCCTCACCGCAATCAAATATCAATGTCAATTCAATCGGACCGCTGGATCACCCGAATGGCCAGGGAGCACCGGATGATCGAGCCCTTCGAGAGCAGTCAGGTAAGATCGGGCGTCATCTCATACGGAGTCAGCTCATACGGATACGACATGAGGGTCGCACCCGAGTTCAAGATCTTCACGAACGTGCTCAGCTCGATCGTGGACCCGAAGAACTTCGACTCGAACTCGTTCGTGGAATTCGAAGGGCCGATCTGCATCGTTCCACCGAACTCCTTCGCGCTTGGGCGATCCGTGGAATATTTTCGGATTCCACGCAACGTCGTCACCATCACGGTGGGTAAGTCCACCTACGCCCGCTGCGGCATCATCACCAACGTCACGCCATTCGAGCCGGAATGGGAAGGCTTCGTGACACTGGAAATCTCGAATACCACTCCCCTTCCCGCCAAGATCTACGCGAACGAGGGTATTGCTCAGGTTCTCTTCTTCAAGGGAGAGGAAGAGCCGGATGTGTCGTACAAGGACAAGAAGGGGAAATACCAGGGGCAACAGGGAGTAACTCTGCCCCGGTTGTAACGTGGCCCTCGCCTTGCCGACTGTAGTAAGGACTCACCGTATTGGGAGGAAGCAAAGCTGATGCAGAATCGCGACGGAGTACAGAAAGGACCCCAGGATCACGCGGAAGGCCAGCACGGCGCAAAGACACGCAGCAAGATTCTGGAGCAGCTGCACTCAGGCAACGGCGCGGTAAAACCGAATACACCGAATGGGGCGGAGCCGGACAACAACCTCGCCCATCACAACGCGGCGCATCGTTTGTTCGAGGAACGCCAGCAGCACGACGAAGCCGAAAAAAACAGCGAGAAGACCCGCCTCAACCGGGAGATCGAGCGACGTCACCTCGATCCGGAGCGCATCCCGAAGATTTGAGCTCTCTAGGCGAGCCTTCCAGTGGTGGGTCCAGCTGAATTCGTCCGAAGCTGGAAATGCCCCAGGCGCGCCAGCGTCAGGGACGCGTGCCCAGCAGGTTCGCCCGCAGAAAGTCCCGATTCATGCGCGTGATCGTGTCGATGCTGATCTCCTTCGGGCAGGCCTCCTGACATTCGCCGTGAAGCGTGCAGCTCCCGAACTCTTCGAGCTCCATTTGCTCGACCATTCCCAGCGCCCGCCGGTAGCGCTCCGCCTGTCCCTGGGGGAGTAGCCCGAGGTGCGTGATCTTCGCAGCGGTGAACAGCGAGGCTGAGGCGTTCGGGCAGGCGGCGACACACGCTCCGCAACCGATGCACGCAGCGGCATCCATTGCGTTGTCGACGCTTTCTTTCGGCACCAGGATGTTGTTCGCATCCTGTGCCCCACCCGTCGCTGCGGTAATGAATCCTCCGGCCTGGATGATTCGATCGAGCGCCGAACGATCGACTACCAGATCCTTGACCACCGGAAAAGCGCGGGCGCGCCACGGCTCGATGTAGATGGTGTCCCCGTCCTTGAAGCTTCTCATGTGAAGCTGGCAGGTTGCAGTACCGGGCATGGGCCCGTGTGCGACGCCGTTGATCATGAGGCTGCACATGCCACAGATTCCCTCTCGGCAGTCGTGATCGAAAGCGATCGGAACCTCGTTGCGCTCCGTCAGTCGCTCATTGACGACATCGAGCATCTCGAGAAACGACATGTCCGGGCTTACGTCCTTCGCTTCGTACCGGACCATTTTCCCGGGCAGTTTGGGACCGGCTTGCCGCCATACATGCAGCGTTAGCCTCATTACTTGTAACTCCGCTGCGACAGCTTGACGTTCTCGAACACGAGTGGCTCCTTGTTGAGAATCGGGGGCTTGCCCTCCCCCGCGTACTCCCACGCAGCCACGTAGGTGAAGTTTGCGTCGTCGCGAAGCGCCTCGCCGTCCGGAGTCTGACTCTCCTCACGGAAGTGTCCACCGCAGGATTCGGTTCTGTGGAGCGCGTCGAGGCACATGAGCTCGCCAAGCTCGAGGAAATCAGCCACACGCCCAGCCTTCTCGAGGGCCTGATTCAGCTCGGCGTCGCTCCCCGGCACGTTGACGTCAAGCCAGAACTCCTCGCGCAGCTCGGGAATCCTCTTGAGTGCACGCTTTAGCCCGGCGTCGTTGCGCGACATGCCGCAATAGTCCCACATGATCCTGCCAAGCTCGCGATGGAACGAGGCAACGGTCCGCCTGCCGTTGATCGACAGAAGCTTGCTGGTGCGATCCGCTGCCGCGTTCATCGCTTCGTGGAATGCATCGTGTGTGACGTCGACCTTTGAAAGCTTGTGGCTGGCGAGATAGTCGCCGATCGTATTCGGGATTATGAAGTAGCCGTCGGCGAGCCCCTGCATTAGCGCCGACGCTCCGAGCCGGTTGGCGCCGTGATCGGAGAAGTTCGCCTCACCGGTGACATGCAGCCCGTCGATAGTGCTCATCAGGTTGTAGTCGACCCAGAGACCACCCATCGTGTAGTGAACCGCCGGGTAGATCCGCATCGGAACTTCGTACGGATTCTCGTCCGTGATGCGCTGGTACATCTCGAAGAGATTGCCGTAGCGCTCCTCGATCGAGTTCTTTCCCAGTCGCTTTATCGCGTCGGCAAAATCGAGGTAGACGCCGAGGCCGGTCTCGCCCACACCGCGTCCTTCGTCGCAAACTTCCTTGGCGGCACGCGACGCAATGTCACGAGGGGCGAGATTCCCGAAGCTCGGATACTTCCGCTCGAGAAAGTAATCGCGCTCGGCCTCGGGAATCTGTCGTGGATCGCGCTTGTCGTCTGGCTTTCTCGGAACCCATACCCGGCCGTCGTTGCGCAGAGATTCGCTCATCAGCGTCAGCTTGGACTGATAGTCGCCACTTACCGGAATGCACGTCGGGTGGATTTGAGTGAAGCACGGATTGGCGAAGGCCGCGCCTCGCTTGTACGCCCGCCAGATGGCGGTAGCATTCGAACCCTGCGCGTTGGTCGATAGGTAGAAGACATTGCCGTATCCGCCGGACGCAATCACGACCGCGTCCGCCACATGCGATTCGATCGTCCCGGTGACCAGATTGCGTGTTACGATACCGCGCGCCTTTCCATCGATGACGATGAGGTCGAGCATCTCGGTGCGCGGGTACATGGTTACTCCGCCTTCGGATATCTGTCTCTCCAGAGCCTGATAGGCGCCAAGCAGAAGCTGCTGCCCCGTTTGCCCGCGAGCATAGAAGGTTCGCGAAACCTGTGCTCCGCCGAACGACCTGTTGGCAAGCAGTCCACCGTACTCGCGTGCGAACGGCACTCCCTGCGCGACGCACTGGTCGATGATGTTGACACTCAGCTCGGCGAGTCTGTAGACGTTGCCCTCGCGCGAACGGAAATCGCCGCCTTTGATGGTGTCATAGAAGAGACGATAAACGCTGTCGCCGTCATTCCGATAGTTTTTCGCCGCGTTGATTCCACCCTGGGCGGCAATGCTGTGTGCTCGGCGAGGAGAATCCTGAAAGCAGAAGCACTTCACCTGGTAGCCGAGCTCGCTCATCGTCGCGGCGGCGGCCCCGCCGGCCAGTCCGGACCCGACCACGACCACAGTGAATTTCCGCTTGTTCGCGGGATTCACCAGCTTCATCTCGAAGCGATGCTTGTCCCACTTCTGAGCGAGTGGACCGGTCGGGATTCTGGCATCGAGTCGAGGGCTCATCGAACCAATCCCGCGAGCACAGCTACCGGAATCGCGGAGAACGCAGCCCACACGAAGAGCGCGACTACCAGCGAGAGTTTTCTATGAAGCGGTTGGGGCGACGGAGGGCTGATGCCGATGCTTCTCACCGAGCTCCACGCCCCGTGGAAGAGATGAAGGCCGAGAGCGATCATGGCGATGATGTAGAAAAGAGCGACCCACCAGATGCGAAAGCTGGTCACAACGTTGGCGTAAACATCGTCGCTGCTGAACACACCAGCGGGTTTGATCGTTCCCGTCGTGAAGTGGAGGATGTGAACGATGATAAAGACAAGCAGCAGCGCTCCGCCCCAGCGCATCGTTCTGGAAGAGATCGTCGCGACCTGCGTCTCCCGTTTTGTGTAGCCAATCGGCCGCGCAGCTCTGCTTTGCCGTGTCAGCTGGATAGCGGCGATTACGTGAAGTGCCACCGCGACGATGAGCACCATACGCAGCGCCCACAACAGCTCTCCGGTGCCCTTCAGAAAACGCGAATACGAATTGATCGCGGCCGCGCCGCGAAAAACGAGGAGATTGCCGAGCGAATGGAGAATGACGAAACCGATGCCGATGAGGCCGGTGATCCCCATGACGACTTTCTTGCCGACCATGGAGTCATAGAAGCGGCGAAGCCTGCCCATCAAAGCGTTACAGCTTTACCGCGCCCATCGGCTCGCGCACTGCATCAGCGCTCTTCGACAGGGCGTCGCGCTCTCCTCGGGTAAGCTCCACTTCGATGATCGCTTCCAGTCCGCGTCTGCCGAGTTTGCAAGGCACACCCAGGAACAGGCCTGACATCCCGTATTCGCCCTCGAGCCAGGCAGCGCACGGCAGGATCCGTTTCTGATCCAGCACAATCGCCTCGCACATCTGCACGGCGGCGGCTGACGGGGCGTAGTACGCCGAGCCCGTTTTGAGGTGCTTCACGATCTCGGCGCCGCCGGAGCGAGTCCGCTCGACGATTGCATCGAGCTTCGCCTGCGGCATCAGCTGAGTGATCGGAATGCCGCTCACCGACGTGTAGGATATCAGGGGAACCATCGTGTCGCCGTGGCCGCCGAGTACCATCGCCTGGATGTCGCGTACCGATACCTCGAGCGCTTCAGCGATAAAGGCGCGATACCGGGCGGTGTCGAGTACCCCGGCCATGCCAAGAACTCTCTCTCTTGGGAATCCGGTAACCTTCATCGCGACGTACGCCATCACGTCGAGCGGGTTCGACACGACGATCAGAATTGCATTCGGGGACG
This sequence comes from Gemmatimonadota bacterium, assembly GCA_030946665.1. The sequence goes on along the minus strand of JALYYH010000137.1, from coordinate 2,428 downwards.
TCTTCTTGATCTCCTGCGAGACCTGCTTGACGATGCCCGCGTTCGTATTGAGAAGGTCGTCGCGTGACATCCCGGGCTTGCGCGCGATACCCGCGGTGATGACGACGATCTCCGAGTCCCGAGTCTCCTCGTATCCGTTTGTGCCGATAACCCGCGAGTCGAAGCCCTCGATTGGGGCGCCCTGCCACTGGTCGAGAGCCTTGCCCTGGGGAATTCCTTCCATGACGTCGACCATCACAACGGTGCGGGCCAGCTCCTTCTCGGCCAGACGCTGCGCGGTGGTCGCACCGACGTTGCCAGCGCCGACCACCGTAATCTTGTTGACCATTTCGCTTTGTGAGTTGGAGAGTGGTGCGCGAAAGTTAGTTACACGGATGCTCGGGAAGAAGGCGGATCGTGTTGACTCAGCCGCCCACCTGCGAAAGCGCGCGAAGACCCCCAGTCCTCATGTGAAGGAGATGGTGCTCCTTCGCCTTCGTCGACAGCGCACTCCGAAAGAAGGGCTCGAGTGGCAATCCGGAACGAAGCGGGGTGCGTAGATCCGTCTCTTCGTCACCGAACAGGCAGGTGCGAAGCCGTCCGTCAGCAGTGAGCCTCACCCGATTGCAGCTTCCGCAGTAGGTGTGGGACATCGGGGTGATCACTCCGATCGTGCCCATCGCGTCGGCAAACCGGTAGTAGCGCGCGGGACCATTCCCTTTCACTGGTCCGCCGGTCGGCTCGAGATCGCCGATACTCTCCAGAGAGCGCAGAATCTCGTTTGCCGGGACGACGTGATCCCAGGTCAGCTCCCGCATCTCTCCTACCGGCATCAGCTCGATGAACCTCACGTGCCACGGGTGGTCCAGTGTGAGGCGCCCGAAGTCGCTGACCTCGTCGTCGTTGATTCCATGCATGACGACGACATTCAGCTTGATCGGCGCGAGCCCTGCCTCCTGCGCGGCAGTCGCCGCAGCAACTGGATCGAACGCCGTGTTCCGTCTGGAGATCGATTTGATGCGATCTGGCCTGAGCGAATCAGCGCTCATGTTGACGCGATCGAGCCCCGCGCCCTTCAGAGCGTCGGCGAGCTCTGGCAATCTCACGCCGTTGGTCGAGAGAGATATGTCTTCGATCTCGGGGGTTCCTCGCAGCATGGAGACGAGACGCTCGAGGTTTGGACGAAGAGTCGGCTCGCCTCCCGTAATTCGTAACCGCCGCAACCCCAGCGGTGCGAGCTCCGCGACCACACGCGTGATCTCTTCGTAGGAAAGGATGTCAGACTTCGGCAGCCATTCCAGGCCGGCCACTGGCATGCAATAGAGACAACGGAAGTTGCATCGATCGGTGACGGAGATGCGCAGGTACTCGATGCTCCGCCCAAAGCTGTCCTGCAGAGTAACGCTCATACCGTCGAAGCCTGCTCCGAGCGGGTGGGATCCACCCACTCTCGCGTTCCGTCTGCGTAGTGCTCCATCTTCCAGATCGGCACTCGCGTTTTGATCTCTTCGATCACGTACCGGGTGCAATCGAACGCGGGCGCCCGATGCGGGTGCGCTACCGCGATCGCGACGCTCACTTCACCGAGCTCGAGCGACCCGATTCGGTGCTCAACGACCAGATCGGATACGCCGAAGCGTTTCACGGCTTCATCGAGAATCTGATCGAGCTCTGACTTCGCCATCGCCTCATAGGCCGAGTATTCGATCGAGCTGACGGCTCGCCCATCATTCACGTCGCGAACGGTCCCGATGAAAACCACGATGCCACCGGACTGCGGCGATGCGACCTCTTTGATGAGCGAGCCAGGATTAATTTCGCGAGTGACCACCGAAGAGCGCTTCATCCTCCCGCCACCGGCGGAATCAGCGCGATCTCGTCGCTCGGCGTGACTACCTGATCCGATGTGGCGAAGGTGCGATTGACCGCGACTCGGGGGGACGGCGGCAGCGACGCTGCGCCCGGGAGCAGTCGAATGCTCGAAAGAAGATCTCTCACTGTGCTGCCCGGAGCGAGAGGGAGTTTGACGGTAGGGGCGCCAAGCAGTTCGGCGTAGGAAGCGAACAATTGCACGGTGACCGTGGACACGTGCTGACCTCTCCTGCTCCTCGGGAGCTAAGTCGTTACGCTTCCGACATCTGCGACACGTCGACGCCCGCCACCAGCGCTCGCAGCTCCTTCGACGGTTTGAACACTGGCACCGGTCGAGCGGAAACCTCAACTGGCGATCCTGTGCGCGGGTTTCTAGCCATGCGAGTCTTTCGATTTCGGATCTTGAAGGTGCCGAAGCCTCTGACCTCGATGTTCTCCTGGGTCTGCAGCGATTCTTTGATCGCCTCGAGAAAAGCGTCCACGACGCGAGCGCAATCCTTCTTGGAAATCATCGGCCCGGCAGTCCGTGAAATCTGGGCCGTGACACGCTCGACGAGGTCGGCTTTGGTCATGAAAA
>JALYYH010000122.1 GCA_030946665.1 Gemmatimonadota bacterium | reverse complement strand
TATCGGCGTGCCACCGCCGAGCGAAATGTCGTGGACTTCGACGGCCTGCTCCTCAGGGCCGCTGAGCTGCTCAGGATTCCAACGGCAGCGTCCACCGTGCGAAGTCGGTGGGATGTCGTGCTTGTCGACGAGTTCCAGGACCTGAATCCGGTGCAGTACGGAATCATCCGCGAGCTGGCGCATGATCATCACCACGTCTTCGCCGTCGGCGACGACGAGCAATCCGTCTATTCGTGGACCGGCGCCGATCCACGAGTTTTCGCCACCTTTGCGAATGATTACAGAATCGTCGGCGAGGACCGGCTTCATCATCTCCAGGACAATTGGCGCTGTCCCAGCGACGTCATGGCATACGCCCGGCGTCTGGTCTCGCTCAACGAGCAGTTGTTCGAGGATCGAACGCCCCAGGACGCCAAAGCGCAATCGACTTTCCCTGTTGCGGCTCTCTCTTTCGTCGACGATGATGCTGAAGCTGCCTGGATCATCGACGATCTGATCCGCGACCATGCCGATCACGACGGAGAGATCGGGTGGGGCGACGTCGGACTATTGTATCGCACGCACAAGATCGGAAGCTCAATGGAATCCTCGTTTCTGAATTCCGGAATTCCGTGCCGCCTGGCGCAGGGTCGAGCGCTAGCCGACGACAAGGTCGTCGCATACGTGCTCGCCGCGCTGCGGGTCATTGCCAGCCCAGAAGACGAGATCCATCAGGAGCATTTCTATCAGACGGTTCTTCCCGAAGCCTTGTTCAACGATGCGCGCGCGCGATCGGAAGAAGCCGGGACAACTCTCGTGCAGCAGCTCGAGCAGATGGCCCGCACACTTCCGCGCGTGCACGGTGACGGAAAGAAAATCTGGCGCGGCATGTACTCGCTCAAGAACCTCGCAGCGCTGGCGAAGACTCACACCGCGCTTGCCTCCCTCGTAGAGGAGATCCTCTCTCAGCGAGTCGGCACCTATCGCACGATCCTCGAAGAGCACCACGAAGATCTCAGTGACCCCGCTGCGCACGACGAGGTCGTTGTACTCGCCGACAAGCTTCAGCGCGCCATGGAAGACGGCACGCCTGTCTGGATTCCGCGGCTTGGCGGCGTCGAGATAGCGGCGAAGAAAATCCTGGCGGAGATGGGCGTCCGCTCCGTACAGCTTGGGGGCGCACCATCCGCCGATGCTCGTCGAGTTCAACCCGCCGATTTGCCCTCGCTCGGGTTTGCGCTTGGACTCTTCAAGACTGCGCAGCTGGTGAAGACCCGCAACTTCGCCAACGCTTTTCGCGACTTTACAGTCGTGGACCTCGAGACGACCGACAAGGACGTCGAGCGGGCCGAGATCGTCGAGATCGCTGCCATCCGGGTTCGTCACGGGCGCATAGTCGACGAGTATCACACCCGCGTCAGGCCAAGGGTGCCGATCACGGCAGGCGCGCTCGATACGCACGGGATATCGGAAAGCGATGTCGCGAATTCACCGTACTTCGAGGCGATCTGGACCGAGTTCCGGGATTTTTGCGGGTCGGATATCCTGGTGGCCCACAACGGCTACGAGTTCGACTTCCCCATTCTGCGCAGGATGGCAGCGAAGCTTCCTCGCGGCGGGGACTTCTCGACGTACGACACACTCCCCCTCGCCCGCACTCTCCACTCGACGAGTCGAAAGCTGGCGCACCTCGCGCGACGCTATGGCATTCACAGCGGCCAGTCCCACAACGCTCTCGACGATTGCCGGACCCTCGCGCGCGTCTTTCCCGCGCTCGGCGAGACCAAGGTCGAGTACGCCCGCAAGACAGCCCTGGTGAATCTTCTCGACCAGCTGGCGGTCGGTCTGGCTCTCAGCGATCGGGAGTCTCTCTGCGCGGAGGCGCGGAAGTTTTTCGAGTTCGTGCCCGCCCGTGCGCTGAGCCGACACAGCGATTGCCTCGATTGCTACCGTGTCGAGCGTGACCTGTGCGGCGACGCATCGCTTCCAAGCCTCGATGAGCTGATCGCGCAGCTCGGTGGTCACGACATGATGGAGCGTCTTCGATCCGAGCGAACAGCCGACGAGCGGTATCCCGAGACGATGGCGAGGCTGCGCCGGCTCATCGAAGCCTGCCCGAACGGCGATCTTCCGGCGCAGATCTGCGCGTTCCTGGAGCGGGCCGTTCTGTCCAAATACGATCGCAGTGTCGAGACCGCGCGCGACCGGGTGAATCTCCTCACCCTCCACTCGACAAAAGGATTGGAGTTCTCGCGCGTCTACATAGTCGGCGTCGAGGACGAACAGTTCATCCCGATGCCGCCGAGTGGGGAGGTAAGCAGGGTCGAGCTGGAAGAGGCGCGACGGCTGCTCTACGTCGGGATGACGCGAACCAAGGCGCGGCTGGTGATGACCCGCGTCAAGTCGAGGGCCGAGAAAAATACGGGGGGAACCCGGTTCCTCGACGAGATGGGACTCGTACCTGAATCGCTACCCACGCCCTGACGGCGGCCTCACGCCATCACTGCCCCGCCCGCGACATCCAGCAGATTATTCATTATTGACGGTAAAGGGGATAGTTGAAGCACGTCAACTATTGAATCCATAAAACGGTATTTATGCTTGAATCGAGACAGGGCCCGCTGGTAGCTTTGAATCCATGCTCCGAAAGGCGCTCCCACCAACCGGTGGCGATAAGCGGGATGGAAGAACGTGACTGACGACGCCGCCATCCAATCGGCTCGCGCCGAATGGCGGGTGAAGGTTGGCAGCGAGGAGACCGCTGCCGTCTTCGAGCGGTCGACCAACGATCAGCACGGCGTATGCTTCGTCTGCGCCCATGGCGCCGGCGGCAACATGAACGATCGCGGAATCGTTCAGACCGCGAACGTGCTTCGGTCGCGCGGACTCGACGTCGTCCGCTTCAACTTCCTCTATAAGGAAAAAAAGTCCGGCCGCCCCGATCCGATGCCGCGCCTAAAGGAGTGCATCACGGCCGTCGTCTCGAGAGTGCGCGACGAGATCAATCCGACGAAGCTGACAATCGGCGGACGATCGATGGGAGGAAGGGCGGCCTCAATGCTGGCCGCGGAGGAATTTCCGTGCGACGGACTACTGTTGCTCGCGTATCCATTGCATCCGCCAGGTAAACCCGACCAGCTCCGTGATGCGCATCTTCCCGCCATCAAGCTCCCGGTTATCTGCTTCAACGGCACCCGGGATCCCTTCTGCACGCCGGAGCTGATGGAAGGAGTGCTCAAACGCGTTGGCCCAAACTGGAAGATGCACTGGGTGGATGGTGCAGATCACAGCTTCCACGTTCCCAGGTCTTCCGGCAGAACCGACGCTCAGGTTCTCGCCGATATCGGAAACGCGGTCGAAGTGTGGGCAAGTCGGCTCATCCGGGCGAATGACTGACGTTCCGGCACCGGCAATACGACCGGCGATCACGGGCGCGCAAGCTCGGTCGTCCACTGTGCGGGAGCGGCGGAAATACGACCGCTCCATCGTCGAGGGCCCATTGGCTTCGGCAGTCTGGCGGCTCGCCTGGCCAACCATGCTGACCAACATCATCGGCGGCCTTCAGGGGATGATAGACCAGGCGATGGTCGGCAACCTGATCGGCTACAAGGCCAACGCCGCGATCGGGGTGAGCTCCCAGATATTTCTCATCGTCATCATCTTCATCTCATCCCTCTTCACGGGGATGAGTGTGCTCGTCGCGCGATTCGCCGGCGCCGGCGACCACGACAAGGTGGATCGGACTGTCTATCAGGCGTTCATTGCCGCGATCGGATTGTCGCTGTTCGTGATGGCGCCAATCGGATATTTCGCGTCGCCAGCGCTGCTCGATTTCGTGAACGCCGCGCCCGCCGTTAAAGCGGAAGCGCTGCCGTTCCTGCGCACGATGTTTCTGTACAGCAGCGGCATGCTGGTGTTTTTCATGCTGGGCGGCGCGCTCCGATCCGCCGGCGACGCGCGCACGCCGATGATTCTGGGTGTCAGCATGACGGTGCTCAACATCGTGTTCAACGTCATCCTGATCCGTGGCCTCGGCCCCATTCCCGCGTTCGGAACGAAGGGGGCCGCGATGGGGACGTGCATAGCGTCAGGACTCGTGGCCGTGTACTCGCTGTGGAAGCTATGGAGCGGTGGATGGGTTGTGTCGTTCCCGCGCGGGCGGGGCTGGGGGCCCGATTGGGACGTCATCAAGTCGCTGTTCCGCTTCGGACTGCCGACGGGAATCCAGGGAATCGCCATGAACGTCGGTGGGGTGTTGATGATGGGGTTCGTGGGTTCGCTTCCGCAGAGCGCGGCTGCCCAGGCAGCGTTCACTGTCTGCTACAGCCAGCTCTTCTCGTTCATCACCTGGACATCGGTGGGGCTGATGGGCGCGTCAGCGGCAATCGCCGGCCAGAATCTGGGAGCGCATAAGCCCGAGCGCGCGGTAGCTGGGGTCAAGGTTGCAGCGGGGATTGGTCTGACGACTGCGGCAATCGTCGGCGCCGCGTTCCTTCTTTTCCCACGCGCACTTCTCGCGGTGTTCGGGATGCACGAGGGAGTGGTTGTCGACCTCGGCGTGCAGCTGCTGCGCGTTCTCGCCCTCTCCGGGTTCTTCATCACGGTCGCGCTCACCTACACCGGCGGCCTGCAGGGAACCGGCGATACGAAGGGCCCACTTTACATCTCGATAATTTCGCAGGTGATCGTTCCGCTCGGCATCTGCTTCATCGTGCAGCGGATCAGCAGGCTCGACCCGATCGACATCTGGATCGCGATACTGGCTGGGCACGCCACGCGGTGCGCGCTCAGCGTCCTGCGATTCAATCAGGGCCGGTGGCGCACGATCACCGTGGATATTGGCGGCGCGAAGGCTTGAACGCTGAATTCGTATGTATCCGTGTACGGAAACGCCCCTCGAAGTGTCGATTCATATCGCGGAACTGTCGATTCTATATCACCAGACTGTCAATTCTCTATCACCCGACTGTCGATTCCTTATCAGAAAAGAGAATCGGGGCCCCAGCGCCCTCGGGCCCCGATCTCCAAAGACCTACCCATGTCACTAAGGCTTCGTCGCGGTCAGGCCGCTGACCAGTCCTTCGGTGTTGTGCGAGAAACGGATTCCGTAGACACCATCGGTCGACTTCAGCTTGCCCAGTCCGACGACGTCCGACTTGTTGTACGTGCCGACGACCGTTCCGTTGATCGCGCATTGCACCTTGTCGCCCTTCACCGAGACGGCGATGTCCTGGGTGACTGGCGATCCGGCTGCCGCTGCCTTGTGCACGGCCGCATTCGCTTCGCCGCGACCATTGACCTGAAACGGTGCGGGGCCAAAACCGCGAACGATGAACTTCCCGGTCCCGTACGCCGCGCAATACAGATAACTCTGCTTAGGCGTACCCATGTCGTTGCCGCCGATGAAAATTCCGTACGGGTGGGGGTGGTCGTTGAGGTTCATGTACTTCGGCTCGGTGAACGACGCCTTCACCGTGTAATCGCCGCTCGCCGTGTTCGACGGATTCCAGTACGCCACGGCGGGCCCCGTTGTGACGTGTAGGGCGGCGCCATCGTTGGCGAGCTTCGCGTTGGCGAGCGTTTGTCCACGCTGTGATTCATTGGGGTCGACCTGTCCCGACCATCCCTGGACGGAGACTCCGCCACCAGCGACTTGTCGTGGAGACTCGTTCTGAGCCTTGCTGCTGCACGCGAGCAAAAGGAGCGCGGCGACTGGGAGGAGGGAAAAATAGATACGGCGCATGGATGGTACCTCGCTGCGGGTTTTGGTTCGACAGAAAAAATATATGGTCGTGCGCAGATCTCCGCGAAACCGGCGAAGCCCCGCTGTGGTCGACGAAAAAAAAAGGAGGAGCCGCAAACGCGACCCCTCCGATTTTCACCTATCTATCGGTGTCAGGCAATTGTCGACAGCGAATCGAATTTGAACGTCTCGACCGTCGGCCTTCCGGACATCACGGGACGAAGCGCCTTGTCCACCTGCGGATATGTAGCGGCCTCGTACTTACGCGCTGAATCCATGTCGTTCCAGACGCTGATGGCGAGGACGTGTTGATCCTGCACCAGCAGAAGCTCGTCCTTGAAGCCGTCCTGCTTCTTCAGGATCGGGAGGACTTCATTTCGGAACAGAGTATGAAACTCTTCGTTCTTGTCGGCAGCGAGCTCAAACCGAACGCTGCGTGCGATCTGTCCCTTGATGCTCTTGGTGTTGTTGTTGATGTTCTGCATTTTGAAATATCTCCAGCACCCCGTCTGATTACCCTTTCCCGCGTTCGAGGATTACCGCAGGTGGGCCAGCGCCGAAACCGATCACTCAGGCGCTAAACTGTCTATCGAATCGTATCTCGAAGTATAACCCATTCAGGTCGTAAGTGTTGATTTTACATCAATTTACGTGTAAGTCGCGCGCCTGCCGACGCTTACCTGATGAGGTGAATTTCACCGATGTACCGGAGAGGCATTTAACGCCGAAAAGTCACGGATGAGCATCAAGAAAGCCGAAAAGTCTCGGATTCGTATCAGGAAAAACGGACTGCTGACTTCGCGGGGCATTTCGGCTAATATCCGCTGAGTACCCGAATCCAGGAGTTCACCATGACAACCGCTGCACCCACCAACACCGCCACCGTCGCAGAAGAGCTCGTCGCGCTATGCCGGGCTGGCCGCAACATCGATGCGATCAACTTTTTGTATTCGCCTGACATCGTCAGCGTCGAATCAATGGGGAACGAGCAGATGCCGCGGGAGATCAAGGGCATCGAGGCTGTTCGCCAGAAGAACGAATGGTGGGGGGCGAACAACGAAGTGCACTCCGCCACCGTCGACGGACCGCTGGTCGGTGATGGAGACAAATTCGCCGTGTACTACAACTACGAGATTACGTCCAAGCTCAGAAACGAGCGTGCGACGATGGAAGAGATGGCCTTGTACACGGTAAAGGACGGCAAGGTCGTACGCGAACAGTTCTTCTACAAAACCAATTGAGCTGAACGCCAGGCAATGCCCGGGACGGTCGTCGGAGAATGACCCCGTCCCGAGGCAGCGCCGCCGCTGTCTAGTTTCCTTCGTACTTGAACGAGACCTTGATCTTGGCCCGGTAGGCTTCGACCTTGCCGTCCTTGAGGGCTATGTCGAGCTGCGACACCTCCGCCACACGCAGGTCGCGGAGTGACTTCGATGCCCGCTTGATTGCAGCGGTGGCTGCTTTCTCCCAGGACTCGGTGCTGGTCCCCACGAGCTCGATCACTTTGTAAACGCTTTCTGCCATGTCAGTCTCCGGTTGTCCTTCGTTAGGCGCTCTTGTTTCCCAACTTAGCGCGCGTTGGACAACCGGCAAGCGGAACGGCATCAGACGACCGGCAGTACCGTATCCTCGCGCGCGAAGTCGATGAAGCCGCGCGCGGGGTCGACCGCGAGCAAAACCACGCCCGTCTCGTCCCCCACGCTCAAGCCACGTCGCCCCCGAACCAGGCGCCCCTCGATGTCGCCGGGAACCACTTTCAGCCAGGTCGCCTTTTTCGATATTCCCGACACGACGGCTCGGAACGTCTCTCCCACGTGATCGCGGAGAGCCAGAGCGCCCGCGCGCTTCCGCGACAATCGCTCTTCCTTTTTGGGGTCGACCCCCTGGCTGTACTCGAAATCGATGAAGCCGTGAACGCTGTCGGTATTAACCAGCTTCACGGGAATCCTCATTCCGACGGAAAGTCCCTTGTAACCGCGAACGACGCGTCCCTCCGCCGACCCGTCGAGAAGTCGGACGTAGGTTCCACTCTCGGATACGCCCGTGACTTCGGCATCGAACGTTTGTCCGACGTGTGGGCGGAGTCGATCGGCCGCCGCCTTCTTGCGACGACTCCGCTCGAGCTTCCGTGACGCACCCTGAACGCCGTGCTCGAAGTCGATGTAGCCGCGCACTGGATCGGCCACCACCAGCTTGAGCCGCACGGTATCGCCGACATCGAGACCCCGCCCGCCGCGCACGATGCGACCTTCCACTGGCGGACTGAGCACTCGCGCGTAGACGCCTTTCGGCGACGACGCCGTCACCACCGCGGCGAAGCTCTCACCCACGCGCTCCGCCAGCATCGATGCGCCCGCGACTTTGCGCATCGTGCGCTCCACCTTTCGCGCTGCCTCGCCGCGCTCGGTGCAGCGACTGGCGATCGCGATCAGCTCCTGATCGGAATAAGGAGGCGCGCCACCTGACGTCACTGCGCGCAGCATCCGCTGCGTCACGAGATCCGCGAACCGGCGATTCGGCGCGGTCGAATGGACATAATCCGCGATCGCGAGTCCGAAGTGACCTGTCTGCCGGCGATCGCCGAGGCGGCGCTCGAGAACGTAGATGCCAGGGCCGAGGAGCTTGACCACGGAAAGAGACAAGTCGGGGAAATGGTCCGGATCGGCGGCACGACGACGCGCCAGAAAAGTGCTCAGAGCGACGTTGTCGGGTTTTTCCGGAAGCACCTCACCGACATCCGCGGCCAGCGCGACGATGCGATCCCACCGCTTCGGCTCGCGCACGACTCGTCGCAGCGACGGTGACCCACGCTCGATCAGGTAGGTGGCGACGGATCTGTTCGCGGCGACCATGAAGTCCTCGATCATGTCGCGCGCGCGGTTGCGACTGATCACGGCAAGGTCCACAACCTTGCCGTGCGCAACCACCGGTCTGGCTTCCACACTCTCGAAATCCAGCGCACCCGCGATGCTCCTCGCTCGGCGCAACCGCTGCGCGGCCTCGTCCTGAATGTGGAGTTGTTGGCGCAGGTCGGTGGAGGCTGCGATCGCCGGCGGCTCCGGTCCTTTGCCCTCGAGCCAGAGGCCCACACCTTCGTAGGTAAGTTTTGCCTGGTTGTGGACCAGTGCCCGATAGACCGAGGTGTTCGAAATGGTCCCGTCGGCAGCTACATCGAACTCGACGACTACCGCAAGACGATCTTCTCCCTCATTGAGCGACGACAGATCGCACGAGAGCCGATCGGGCAGCATTGGGAAAACCGCCACTCCAGTGTAGACGGATGTCGTATTCGCGGCCGCGTGCTCGTCGGCCGCGGAGCCGAGCTGGACGAGAGTGTCGACGTCGGCGACGCCGATGCGAACCTGGATGGACCCACCAGGAGCTCGCTCCGCGACTTCTATCTGGTCGAGATCGCGCGATTCGCGATTGTCGATCGACGACCAGCGAAGCGCGCGCATGTCGCGAACGTCTGGCGGAAGGGGATCATCGGCTGGTTCGTGGAGCGAGCGTACCTCTCGCATCACTGCCGGAGAGAATTCCGGATCGAATCCGTTCTGCACCATCGCGGCGACAGCAGCGCTGCGAAGCGTTTGCGTTGGAGGTCCATTGGGCATCAGCCAGGGTCAACGCAATTTGTACTCCGTTTCGTCCGGACGCATCGACTAACGAATTATCGCTCCGCTGTCGCGGCTGTTCTCTTGGTGTAGGCGGGCGGAGTCGTGCGCTTCGGCATCCGCCGAACAGCACCCATGACCTCCTGAATCGCGCGCTCCAGTTGCGGGTCGACTCCGCGCGCCAATTGCGACGGATCGTCAACAACATCGATATCAGGATCGACGCCGTGACTCTCGATGATCCATTTGCCATCGGTGCTGTAGATCGCGAACGTCGGCGCCGTGACGTTCCCACCATCGACGAGATTTGGAGTGCCGGAGATTCCGATCAGGCCACCCCAGGTGCGCCGGCCGATGAGCGGGCCGAGACCGGCTTTCTTGAAATAGAAGGGAAATGCGTCGCCGCCCGATCCGCTCCACCCGTTAATTAGCATCGCCGCCGGACCGTTGTGCGCCGTGCGCGGCCACTGCCAATCCGCTCCTTCTCTCGTTTTCCAGTAGTTAGTCACCGGCCTGTTGAGCATCTCGACGAACCGGTCAGGTATCTGGCCGCCGCTGTTGAATCGCTCATCGATGATCAGGCCGTCCTTGTTAAACTGCGCGCGGAACTGGCGCACCAGCTCGGTCTGACCATCAATGCCCGTGCTCGGAACATAGACGTAACCGATGCGGCCACCGCTCTCCTTGTCGACGTGCAGGCGATTGGCCTCGATCCAGGCGAGGTTGCGGAGCCGCCCTTCGTTCGCAAGGGTCTTCACCAGCACCACCCGCGAGCCGGCGAGTGAAGGCTTGTCGTTAACACTTAGCGCAACCACCATGTCGGGCATTCCCTGAAACGCGGCGTAGGGATCCTTTGATGTGTCGATCGGAGTCCCATTTACCGCGAGGATGTAATCACCCTCCTTGATGTTGCTTGCCGCTTCGCGAAGGGGCGAGCGAACTTCGCTGTCCCACGGTCCGCCGTCGATGATCTTCTTTATTCGATAGGCGCCGTTCTCGAGCGCGAAGTCCGCTCCGAGCATTCCGACGTCGCGTCTGGGTGGCGTTTCGAGATCACCTCCGCCGTTGTACGTGTGCGAGGAATTGAGCTCGGCGATCAGCTCCCCCAGCACAAAGCTCACGTCCCACCGGGTCGTCGCGTCGTCGATCAGCTTGCCATAGTGTGTCCGCATCGCGTTCCAGTCGACGCCGTGCATCCCCGGATCGTAGAAATAGTCGCGCTCGATGCGCCATGCATCGTTGAAGATCTGGTGCCACTCCGCCATCGGATCGACCGTGGCGACCATACCCGCCGTCGCCAGCTTCTTGCCGAGCTTCTGTCCGGGCTTGAGGTCGGTGATGAAGTAGTCCTTGTCTTTCGTCACCAGCATCTTTGCACCATTGGCGGATACGACAAATCTCTTCACGTCCTCGAGAATCGTCTTCTCTTCGCGGGCATTGAAGTCGTACGCCATGATCGAAGTCGTCGTGTCGGCGGCTCCAGTCCGCGGTCCCCGCGAGTAGAGAAGCTGCCCCGAGACTGCATGGAGGTCACTAAAATTGCCCGGCTTTGGCGGCAACACGACACCGCGTCGCTCGAAGTCGGTGACGTCGATCTCGACTGGCTTGGCCGGAGGCTTGGGTGCCGGCGTGGCCGCGGCGATCGTCTCCTTCGCCTTCTTCTGGGTGGAATCGATTTTCTCGGTACCAGGCTTGGTTACGTCAGCAGCCGAGGGCTCTTCGTCGTTGCGCGGCGCGATGGGAGATGGGACATCTTTGCGCAACGGAACCGCCACCAGATTCGTGCTGTTCGCGTAGATCCAGGTGCGGTCCAGATCGCTGTACATCGGTGCGAGCGTGCGACCCGAGAGGTAGTAGAGATACTTTCCGTCGGGATCGAACGCGGGCGAATTGTCGTCGAAGTAGCCCGAAGTCACCTGATGTCGAGTCCTGCTCCGGGTGTCATAGAGGAAAATCGCGTTGTTGCTATTCTCGACGTCCCGCGAATACGCCAGCCAGCGGCTATCGGCGGACCAGGTCGGCGTGAACCCGACGAAGTTCCCATGAGTGAACTGCAACGCGTCGTCGATCGGCTGATCCCTGCCGGTGGAAATCGAGAAGATGTGGATCTTCTGCGTCTGGTCGATGAAGGCGAGCTGCTTGCTGTCGGGCGACCAGAATGGGCGATACCGAAATCCAGGCCCGAGTTTGCTGAGAGTCCTTTCCTCGCCGGTTCCATCCGCATTGCGGACAGTCAGCTCGTACTCGCCCGATTTATCGCTGAAGTAGGCGATCAATTTTCCATCGGGCGACCAGGCAGGGGTGCGCTCCGCCGATCCGGACGAATTGGTCAGGTGTCTAACCAGCCCGTTCTCGGCCGGCACGGTGAAAATATTCCCCCTCGCCTCAAATACAGCTCGCTGTCCCGTCGGCGAGATACCGGCGGCGGCGATGGCGCCGCCTACATTTTCAGCGCGCGCTTTGAGAGTCGACTTGTCGGTAACGAGCTGCACGGGAACTTCCGCCACCTTCTCCGTTCCCAGGTCGAGCCGAAACATTCTGCTTCCGCTCTGAAAGACGATGTCGGATGGTCCAATCGACGGGTACTTGATGTCGTAGTCGCCGATGTTGGTGACCTGGCGGAACGAGTCGTTCGCTGGATCGTATGCCCAGATGTTGCCCCGCTGATTCGCACCCCGGTCGGACAGGAAGTAGAGCGTCGAGTTGTGCCACATCGGCTGGGCGTCGTTCGCCAGATCGTGCGTGATGTTACGCGACGCGCCCGAGACGAGATCGAAGGTCCAGATGTCGGGTGCCCAGCCGCCACGGTATCGCTTCCATGTGCGCGCATCGACTGCCTCCGGGAGGTAAGCGAGAGTCCTGCCGTCCGCTGCGATCGAAGCGAACTCTCCGTACGGCATGGGCAGCTCGGTTGGCTGTCCTCCATCGCGTGAGACCTTGAAGAGCTTGTTGTATCTGTTGGTCTCCGACGTGCGCGACGATGCAAAGAGGATGGATTTGCCGTCGGGATACCAGGTCACCATTCTGTCCGCAGCGGGATGATAGGTAAGTCGCTTCGGCTCGCCGCCGACGACGGGCATCACATAGACGTCCTGATTGCCGTCGTAATTCCCGGTGAACGCGATGAGGCTACCGTCCGGTGAAAAGCGAGGGAAACTTTCCTCACCACGCGCGCTGGTCAGCCTTTGAGCCACCCCGCCAGCTTTCGGCATGATCCAGATATCACCGCCGTAGACGAAGGCGATCTGGGTGGCGGACACCGCCGGCTGTCGCAACATTCGCGCATCGATCTGTGCGTCGATCGAGGTTGCACCGATAACTGCACAAAAGGCGACTTGCGTAGCGAGGCCGAAGGATCTCATCTGAAGGATCTCGTGGAAGGGAAGTGCGAGGACTGTGATCGCGGTGCACCAACTTCCACTACGGGACGCGAGCGGTCAAGCAAATTGTCTGTAAACGGTGCGCGATCTTGCCAACGAGACGGAAGTTTTATCCGGATTCAGCGAATTTCCCGGATTACGCTGATCGAGTGTCTTGGTCCTTTGGATTGACCCGGCGGCGCCACATTGATGATTTGTTGGGTGCGCTATCGCGCCATTTTGAGTGAATGGCGCATCATAAGCTGATCGCGCGTGAGCATCACGTTGCTCGCGAAGTCGCAGTCCGGAAGCCCGCTTCTACCGTATGATCCACCAAAACAAAAAAACCAATCCGAGTGATCC
This sequence comes from Gemmatimonadota bacterium, assembly GCA_030946665.1. The sequence goes on along the minus strand of JALYYH010000122.1, from coordinate 1,426 downwards.
GGAAAATCCGCCTCATCCGGATGAAACTTCCGTCTCGGTGGCCAGTGATCCACAGGCTGTTGCAAATGCAGCGACCGCGGGAGGCCCAGAACCCTCTCCCTCATCGTGCTTGAAGAACACGTAAGCTTGATCCCACCCCTGACCGGTTACGCAGCTGGCCCATTCAGCGAGTGCGGCCTGATCGTAATCAAGCTTATGTAGTCGCAGATATCCCCACGAAGCCGTGCAAACGACCGGACACTTGAACTCGTCCTGCTCGATTATGCACATAGCGATGTCACGCTCACGCATCGCGTCGTAGATCTCGTCGTCGAACCAGCTCTCGTGCCGGAACTCGAACACGTACCGACGATCGGACGGCAGAAGTCCGAGAAATCCCCGAAAGCGGTTTGCATCCTTCTTGAGATTCGGCGGAAGCTGAAAGAGAATCGGACCGAGTCTGTCTCCCAGCGCGGCGGTGTTCTTGAGCAGGAAATCGACGGTGTCGGCGCACTCCTCCTTTAGCCGCGCGTAGTGCGTAATGCGCTGGCTCGCCTTCAGTGCAAAGGTGAAAGTCTCCGGCACCTGCGCTGCCCAATCGAGCAGCACCTGCTGCTTGGGCAGTCTATAGAAGGAGTTGTTGATCTCGACCGCCGGAAATTTGCTGGCGTAGAAGCCCAGCATTCCGTCGTCCTTCAGCTCCTTCGGGTAGAACGCGCCCTTCCACTCCTTGAACGCATAGCCGCTCGTCCCCGCGAGCAGCTTCACGAAACCATGCGCTTCTTGGACTCTCCTTTCGCCGGCTTCTCGCGGGCAAGGCTCGCCTTCAATGCCTCCATCAAGTCGATCATCTTGGTGTCGGTTCCCGGCGCTGCGTCGGCAGTGATGTCCTGCCCGTCGATCTTCCGCTGAATCGTGTCGAGCACCCGCTCGCGCACCGTGTCCTTGTACTTCGCCGGCTCGAACGTCTCGTTCGACGTCTGATCGATCAGCTGCTTCGCCAGCTTCAGCTCGGCCTCCTTCACCTCGCCGGGCGGGATCGTGACCTCAGTCGTAGGACGAACTTCGTCGGCATAGTGGAGCTGCTCCATCACGAGGACTCCATTGAGCGGGCGAAGAAGGACGAGGTGCTGCTGACCGCGTGCGGCATATTGGCCGAGTGCCGCGCGGCCGGTTTCCTTGAGCGCCGCCGCGAGCAGACGGTATGCGCGATCTCCGCCCTTGTCGGGGCCGAGGTAGTAGACCTTCTCCAGATATTCGCGGTCCACGCCCGCGAGCGGGACGAACTCGATGACGTCAATGGTGCTCGTCGCTTTCTCCTCGAGCGCCTTCAGCTCTTCGGGCGTGAGGATGACGTACTGGTCCTTGGCGAACTCGTATCCCTTCACCGTCTCCTCGCGCGTCACGACCTCGTTGTCCTTGGGACACGTGTACTGCTGCTTGAGAC
>JALYYH010000086.1 GCA_030946665.1 Gemmatimonadota bacterium | reverse complement strand
GATCGCTTCGACCTCGTGAGCTATGGCGAGGAGCGCCCGGTTTGCACCGAGCACAACGAAGCCTGCTGGCAGCAGAACCGTCGCGATGACTTCCGTATCGTGACAATCGGCAGCGACAGAATCGTCGTGCCGCCGATGGAGTAAGCACCTTCTCTGACCGGTTCTCGAAAGGGGATCGGTCAGAGACTAAAAGGCGGGGGTCCCGAAAGGGCCCCCGCCTTTCTGCATCTCCACACCCCACCTCCGCCCCGAGTCGCGCTTGTGGTGTCTAATTACCGACAACACTTTGGCTATGCGCTTAACTCCCCACTTGCCCAAGATCTCCCATGTCAAACAACCGTCTGCTCCTCCTCTCTCTGCTCGCGCTGTTGACAGGCGCATCCACCAGCCAGGCGCAGCTTAGGTCTTCTTCATCCGCTGTTCCGATGCCCGCGCGGCTCAAGGTCTTTGACCCGTCGTACATCGACACGACGGTCAGCGCGTGTCAGGATTTTTTCGCGTTCGCCAACGGAGAGTGGATCAAGCACGACACAATCCCCGCCGCGTTCTCGACGTCGGGCGTGAGCAAGGAGATGACGGACGCGAACGAGCTGGTTGTTCGATCCGTATTGGAGGATGCGATCGGAGCGCAGCGCACAAGACCAGCCAGCAGCACCGTGGCCAAACTCGGTCGGTACTACGCGAGCTGCATGGATTCGACACGCGCCGAACGGGACGGCGTGTCTCCGCTAAAGGCGGATCTCGCCGCGATCAACGCCATCAACAGCCGGCCCCAGCTCATTCGCCTGATCGCAACTCTGCAGAGAAATGGGACGAACGCGCTGTTCAATTTCTTTCCCAATGCCGACCCAAAGGATGCTGCGCATTACATGGTGTGGATAACACAGGGCGGACTCGGCATGCCTGACCGCGACTACTACACCAAGACCGACCCCGCCTCCGATTCACTAAGGCAGAAGTATCTTGCGCACGTCGAGAGGACTCTTACCCTGGCCGGCGAACCGTCGACTGTCGCGGCCGCTGACGCCCGGCGCGTGATGGCTGTCGAAACGGAGCTCGCCAAGGCGTCGATGACCCGAGTCGAGCGACGCGATCCCAATGCCACCTACCACAAGACATCAGTCGCCGATTTGCAGCAGATGTCCGGACCAATCACCTGGCCGCTCTACTTCCGCGCGGCAGGGCTGACTTCGCCCATCAGTTACGTGAACGTGGCGCAGCCAAACTTCCTCCGGCGCGCCGGTGAGCTTGTGAGCTCGACGCCGCTATCAGATTGGCAAGCGTATTTGCGCTATCATTTGCTGAGCGCGGCTTCGCCCTGGCTCAGCTCGGACTTCGCAAAGGAGGATTTCGCCTACCGGTCGCTTTACAGCGGCGCGAAAGAGATGTTGCCGAGGTGGAAGAGATGCCTCCGGGAGACAGATTCACAGCTAGGAGAAGCGTTGGGACAGGCCTACGTGGAAAAAACTTTTTCGCCGAAAGCGAAGGCCGACGCGAAGCAGGTTATCGACGACATTCGCGCATCGTTCCAGAACCGGCTGACCGGCCTCACCTGGATGTCCGACTCGACTCGCCGGTATGCGCTGGCCAAGCTTGCGCGCATGAACGAGAAAGTAGGGTATCCGGATGTCTGGCGCGATTACACCAATTTGCAGGTGACCAGCGGTGCGTTTGCGCCGAACGTGTTCCGAGCCAACGCGTTCGAGTGGCGGCGCACGATCAACCGTCCGGGAAAGCCGGTGGACAAGACCGAGTGGAACATGACGGTGCCGACCGTGAACGCGTACTACGATCCATCTGTAAATGAAATGGTTTTTCCTGCGGGGGCGCTGTTGCCGCAGACCTTCGACGCATCCGGTGACATGGCCGCCAACTATGGATCACTTGGCGGAAGCTGGGCGGGGCACGAGCTCACTCACGGTTTCGATGATGAGGGGCGGCACTACGATGCGGAGGGAAATCTGCGCGACTGGTGGGCCGCGGAAGACTCGGTGCGCTTCAACGAACAGGCGCGGCGCGTGGTGGATCAATTCTCCGGGTACATCCAGGTGGACACGCTTCACGTTGACGGAAAGTTGACCCTCGGTGAGAACATCGCGGATTATGGCGGGCTGGTGACGGCGTACGGTGCGCTGCAGCGAGCGCTCGCCCGCAGCGCTCAGAGGACCACCATCAACGGGTACTCGCCGGAGCAGCGTTTCTTCATTGCCTACGCCCAGTCGTGGCGTGTGCACACGCGACCCGAGCAGCTCAAGACCAGAGTGACGGTCGATCCGCATGCTCCGGCTGTGTGGCGGACCAACGGTCCCGTCTCGAACATGCCGACGTTTGCCAAAGCGTTCAATTGTAAGCCTGGCGATCCGATGGTCAGACCTCTCTCGAGCGTCCCGCAGATCTGGTAGGGTTCGTGCGCAGGCTTGATGCTGCGCGATTAGTAACGGTTTCTTCTGACGGCGGCGTGGCATCTATCATGATGGATGCTAGCCGCCGTTCGCTCAGCTGCGCTGGTCGGCATCGACGCATACGATGTGATTGTGGAAGTCGACGCGGCGCCTGGCCTGCCCCAGTGGACCATCGTCGGGCTCGCCGCGGGAGCAGTCAAGGAAAGCCGGGAGCGCGTGGGCGCGGCGCTGTTGAATTCGGGATTCGACGTTCCTCCCCGCCGAATTACAATCAATCTTGCCCCCGCGGACATCCGAAAAGATGGAAGCGCATTTGATCTGCCGATCGCCCTCGGCGTCCTTGTAGCGACCGGTCAGCTCGAAGCCCGGGCTCTGGATGCGCGATTGTTCGTAGGCGAGCTCGGCCTCGATGGCGCGCTGCGGACGATGCGGGGGGCGCTCTCGGTAGCGCGGCATACTTTACGGGCTGGACTTTCCATGCTGGTGCTTCCACCGCCCAATGTCGCGGAGGCGTCGCGCGTCAGCGCACTCTCCCTGTCGGCGCCACACGGCTTGCGCGACCTCGTGCAGGAGCTGCGCGATGGCAAGCTCACAAAGACACGCGGGGAGACGCCAGCTGCCGCAACGGACATCGATCTCACTGACTTCAGCGACGTCATTGGACAGGAGGGAGCGAAACGGGCCTTGGAAGTTGCTGCGGCGGGCGCGCACAACGTCATGCTCGTGGGCCCGCCGGGTGCTGGAAAGACAATGCTCGCGCGGCGGATGCCGAGCATTCTGCCAGCACTCAGCGAAGACGAAGCGCTCGAAGTCATCGCGAGACATTCCGTCGCCGGAGTGCTCGACCATACCAGTGTGAGCAAAGGCGTGCGGCCCTTTCGCGCGCCCCATCATACAATCTCGAGCGCGGGCCTGATCGGCGGCGGTCCGACACCGCGACCGGGCGAGGTGAGTCTTGCCCATCACGGCGTTCTTTTTCTGGACGAGATGCTCGAGTTCCCGCGCCACGTGCTCGACGGTTTGAGGCAGCCGATGGAAGACGCGAAGGTGGTGATTGCGCGGGCGGCCCGGGCGGTGACGTACCCTGCGCGTTTCACGCTCATCGGCGCGTCCAATCCCTGCCCGTGTGGAAAAGCCGGAGACCCGTCGGGAGGTTGCAATTGCGCGCCGAACGAAGTCGACCGATATGCCGCGAGGCTCTCTGGCCCGCTGGCCGATCGCATCGACATGCACGTAATCGTCGGTGCGGTTGCGCTCCGTCAATTGAGCGGCGCCAGCACCGGTGACTCATCCACAATTGTTCGAAAACGGGTCGAGCGTGCGCGGGCGAGTCAGCGCAAGCGATTCGCCAAGGCGCGCGGCATCTCTTGTAACGCGTACGCGAGCGGTCGATGGCTCGACTCGCACACACCAGTTCATTCAGGCGCCAGAGCGCTTCTCCAGACCGCGGCCGAGCGTCTGTCGCTCTCGGCGCGCGGATACCACCGGGTCCTCAAAGTCGCGCGAACGATTGCCGATCTCGAAGGTGCCGCCGAGATCGCGCCGCCACACATTGGTGAGGCCCTCAGATATCGTCCAATGGTCAAGGCGCCTCCTCCCGTCGCCAATTAGGCGGCGGTCCCGGCTAGCGTGCACGGGTCGTGCGAGGGTATTCTGCATCCTTTCCACCCCTCGACCATCGTCACATGAAAGGTTGCTTTCGCCGGGCAGGTTGCCTCGTTCTCATCATCGCCCTGGTCGCGCTCTGGTACTGGTATGCCCGCGTCGAGCGTCCCGCTGCCTCGACCAGCTCCGCACCGCCTCCGGCCGGAACAGTGGCCTCCAGTGGCGCTAGCACGGGGTGGGAAGCTATCAACACCGCTGACGCAGAACGGGGTCGCATCGCGGTAGAAGCGCTCCAGCGTCGCTCGGGCCCGGTGTTCGCGAATCTGACTCCGGGGGAGGCCGCGTCGTACATTTTCCTCGTCGTCGCGAAACAACTTCCGCCTTCCGCCCGAAACGCCCAAGCCTCAATATCGGGGGATCGGCTCTACGTGCGTTCGGAGGTCGATCTCAAGGACTTCGGGGGTGCCAGCCAGCTCGGAGCTCTCGGTATGCTCCTCGGATCAAGAGACAGCGTGCTCCTCGGCGGGACGATCCACACGTTCAAGCCGGGACTCGCGGAGTTTCGCGTGCAGGAAGTGAGGCTCGGGCGCCTGCAGGTGCCACAGGGCCTCATTCCTCGGCTGATCACCCAGATGAAGAAGGGGAAGAAAGTGGAGGGGATTTCCCCGGACGGCCTGCCGATGGTGATGCCGTCCTACATTTCGGATGTGCGCATCGCCAACGGCAAGATCACGCTCTATAAGAGTGTACCGTGAGTCGAAGAATTCTCGTCATCGATGATGAGCAGGGAATTCGTGCCGCGCTCGGTCAGCTACTCGAGTACGAGGGGTATGAGGTACATACCGTTGCGAACGGGACCGACGGTATAGCCGAATATCAGAAGTGGCGGCCGCAGCTCGTTTTCCTCGATGTGAAGATGGCCGGAATGGACGGCATGGAAGCCCTCAAGAAAATCCGGGAGCTGGACCCGGCGGCAACGGTGGTGATGATCAGCGGCCACGCCACCATCCGGACGGCGGTCGAGGCCACGCAGCTCGGCGCGTACGAGATTCTCGAAAAACCGCTCGACACGGACCGCATCCTGGTGATGTTGAGGAATGCGCTGTCGCACCTCGATTTGCAGGAAGAAAACGCGAGACTGCGCGATTCGATCGATGCTCCTTTCGAGATCGTCGGCAAGACGCCGGTAATGCGGGCGCTGATGGAAAAGATCGAGAAAATTGCCGCGACCCCAGCGCGGGTGTTGATCACGGGCGAAAACGGGACAGGGAAGGAGCTCGTCGCCCGGGCACTCCACCGGATGTCGCCGCGCGCGAGCAAGCCGTTCGTCGAGGTCAACTGTGCCGCCATACCGGGCGAGCTGATCGAGAGCGAGCTGTTCGGGCACATGAAGGGCTCGTTCACGGGCGCCATCTCCGACCGCGCCGGAAAATTCGAGCAGGCCAACAAGGGGACACTTTTCCTCGACGAGATTGGGGACATGAGCCTTGCGGCCCAGGCCAAGGTGCTGCGCGTGCTCCAGGACAACGTGATTACTCGGATTGGCGGAGCAAAGCCGATCTCGGTGGAGGTTCGGGTGATTGCGGCGACGAACAAAACGCTGGAGAACGAGATCGCGGCAGGAAAGTTCCGCGAAGACCTATACTACCGCTTGAACGTGGTGCCGATTCATGTTCCACCGATTCGGGAGCGGAGGGAGGACATACCAACCCTCGCGCAATATTTCGCGGCAACGCTTTCGGCGCGTGAGGGCATTCCACCGCGCACATTCACCCAGGACGCGCTCGAGAGGTTGAGCGCGCTCGATTGGCCGGGCAACGTCCGCGAGCTCCGCAACACCGTTGAACGGCTGCTCATCCTGGCGCCAGACAGCCAGATTTCGGGGCGCGACATCGACCGCCTGGCCGGCCAGCGTGCGCTGGACGACGCGGGTCTCGCCACCCTCACGCAGTGCCGGACGTTCGAGGAGTTCAAGGATGCGGCCGAGCGCGCGTTTTTGCTCAACAAGCTCCGCGAGTTCGACTGGAACGTGTCCGAGACAGCGCGAGCCGTCGAGATGCCGAGGTCGAACCTTTACAAGAAGATCGAGCGTTATTCGCTTTCGCGGGAGCATAGCTGACCGCTCGTACGTATTACAAACAACGAACTGATTGAAATGAAAAAGTTCAACAACTTCATTGCTGGAAAATGGGTCGGCCCGGAGTCCGGCGAATATTTCGAGGACCGGAATCCGGCTGATCGCGGCGACGTAATCGGCAGGTTCCCGCTCTCCGACAGACGCGATGTCGATCGCGCGGTCGAGAGCGCTGCTCGCGGGTTCGCGGGGTGGCGTCGCACGCCGGCGCCGGCGCGTGGTGACATCCTCCGGGTCGTCGGCGACATCATGACCAGGCGCAAGGAAGAGCTCGCCGACGCGATGACTCGCGAGATGGGGAAGCCGCTGACCGAGACGCGCGGCGACGTGCAGGAAGGAATCGATACCGCCTATTACGCGTCCAGCGAGGGGCGCAGGCTCTTCGGGAAGACGGTCCCGAGCGAGCTGCGCAATAAATGGGCGATGAGCTACCGGCGCCCGATCGGAATCGCCGGACTCATCTGTCCGTTCAATTTTCCGTTGGCCATCCCGACGTGGAAGATGTTTCCCGCGCTGGTCTGTGGTAATTCCGTGATCTTCAAGCCGGCCGAAGACGTTCCCCACACCGGAACGCTTCTCGTCGAGATCCTTCTCGAGGCGGGACTTCCTCCCGACGTGATCCAGCTCGTACACGGCCGAGGCGAGCAGGTGGGCGCCGCGATAGTCGAACATCCGGCAGTTCCGCTCATTTCCTTCACTGGGTCCACCGAGACGGGACGCATTGTCGGTGAGACCTGCGGACGCCTCCACAAGCGGCTCTCACTGGAGATGGGGGGCAAGAACGCGCAAATCGTAATGGACGATGCCGACCTCGATCTGGCCCTCGAAGGCGCGCTTTGGGGGGCCTTCGGCACGACCGGGCAACGTTGCACCGCTACCAGTCGTCTTATCATACAGAAGAAAGTTCACGACAAGTTCCTTGGCATGCTCGAAGAACGGGCTAAGTCTCTCAAGCTCGGCGATGGAAGAAAGAAGGGCACCGATGTCGGTCCGCTCATAAACGAGGACGCGCTCAGAAAGGTCGAGACCTACGTCGATATCGGGGTCTCCGAAGGAGCAAAGCTGGTGACTGGCGGCGAGCGGCCGGAAAAGCTCTCCAAGGGAAACTTCTTCCAGCCGACGATCTTTGCGAACGTGAAGGCCGGAAGCCGGCTCGAGCAGGAAGAGATCTTCGGTCCGGTTCTTTCGGTGATTCGCGTCAAGGACGCCGACGAGGCGTTCGCAGTGAACAACGACGTGAAGTACGGGCTGTCGTCGTCGATTTACACTCGGGATGTGAACACCGCATTTCGGGCGCTCAACGAGCTGGACAACGGCATTACTTACGTAAATGCACCGACCATCGGCGCGGAAGCACATCTCCCGTTCGGCGGTGTCAAACAGACAGGAAACGGGCACAGGGAAGGAGGCTGGGAGGTCTACGAGTTCTACTCGGAGACAAAGGTCGGCTACGCCGATTTCTCCGGGACTCTCCAGCGCGCCCAGATCGACACTTATCTCGGAACGCCGGACTAATCACCGCGGTATAGACGGATCATGGACGCATACGAACACAAACGCGCTCACGCGCTCCAGCTGGCCAACAGAAGGCGCACGAGCGGCAAGCTCTCGTTCTTTGCGCATTGGGCAAAGGTCGTGATCGTCTCGTTGGCGCTGTTCGTCGTGATCCGCGCTTTTGGCGTCGAGGCGTTCAAGATCGCCAGCGGCAGCATGGAGCACACGCTCTTCGAGGGCGATTTCCTCCTTATCAACAAGCTGGTTTACGGCGCCGGGATTCCCGGGAGCGGTCGCAAGCTTCCCGCGTTGCATGCTCCCCGGAATGGCGATGTAGTCGTGTTCACCTATCCCGTGGATCCGCGGCTTAACTACGTGAAGCGCATCGTCGGCATACCCGGCGACACGGTCGAGATGCGGAACGCGATTCTCATCAGAAATGGCCGGCCGGTCAGCGAAGAATACGTTCAACGCACTCCCGAGGAGGCCGATCAGACGGACGATGATTTCCGGTGGCAGAAGGCCTATCTCGTCGGCGGCGCGTCCATCACGAGCTACCATCCATCTCGTAACAACTGGGGGCCTCTGGTCGTCCCTCCCCATGACTACTTCGTCCTCGGAGACAATCGCGATAACTCGTCGGATTCGAGGTATTGGGGATTCGTGGCCGACTCTCTTGTGCGCGGCCAGCCGATAGTGGTCTATTATAGTTACGCGCCCGACATCAGGGATCGCCTCGACTGGCTGACTCGATTAAGGTGGAAGCGCTTCGGGGAGATCGTTCACTAGGACGCTCCCGCTCTTGAGAGGATGATGCTATCGCTATGAAGGCATCGACGAATCGGAAATCGACCGTCGACGAAGGATCGCTCGATCAGTACCTCCGGGACATCAGCGTCTTTCCCCTCATCACTCGCGAGAAGGAAGTGGAGCTCGCGAAGCGTATCCGACAGGACGACCAGGACGCCCTCGATACCCTGGTCAGGTCGAATCTCAGGTTCGTCGTCTCCGTCGCCAAGAAATACCAGAATCAGGGAGTATCACTCTCGGACCTGATCAACGAGGGCAACCTCGGCCTGATTCGCGCGGCCCACAAGTTCGACGAAACGAAAGGCATCAAGTTCATATCGTACGCCGTGTGGTGGATCCGCCAGTCGATACTTCAGGCTCTAGCGGAACAATCCCGCATCGTGCGCGTGCCGCTCAACCGCGCCGGTACTCTGCATCGCATCGGCAAGCGGGCAAGCAGCCTGCTGCAGGAGCTCGGTAGGCAACCGACCAATCTCGAGATCTCCGAAGGGATGGACATCAGCGAGGACGAGGTCGCGAAGACGATGATGATCTCGCAGGTGCATCTGTCCCTCGATGCGCCTATGACGCCGGGCGAGGACAACCGGCTGCTCGATTACCTGCCCGACAACATGAACCCGACTCCGGACGAGATCACGTTCGAGAAGGCGTTGTCGGAGGCAATCGAGGAGTCGTTGGCCTCGCTCAAGGAGCGCGAATCCAAAATTCTTCGTCTGTATTTCGGACTGGATGGGGCTGATCCAATGACGCTCGAAGACATTGGTACGCTGCTCCAGATCACGAGAGAGCGAGTCCGACAGATCAAGGAGAAGGCGCTCCTCAAGCTGCGCCACAACTC